>CAWDQS010000043.1:0-6729 GCA_963804295.1 uncultured Acidobacteriaceae bacterium | reverse complement strand
CGATTCGCTGTCCGTTCTGCAAACTGTGAACCCGCAACAGGCTGCCATACGACATAACCGGCGACCGAAGCTGGGATCGATCAGCAGATTGCGATTCATCGACTGGCGCCACGCTGACAATCACATCGCGACTGAACTGAGCAGGGGACGCGCCCGGCGTAAAGACAATCCGCTCAACCGGAACATGAGCGGGCACAGTGAATTCCACAACAGAAGTGCGCCCTTTCTGCGTGATGAGCGCACTCTCCGCAACCGTCTCATACTGCGGTTGTCGCACCAGCAGGCGCGCCTCTGAGAGTCCCGTTACGCTCTCGGGCGAAAGCGGTCCCTTGATGCTGAAATGCAGGTAGCGGAAGTCTGATACAGGCAGATGAAGTACCGTGCTGCGGCCTAGCTTCTGGCCTGTCAAATCGAAAATCGTATAAGACCCGATCTTTGTTTCCGCGCTCCCGCTCTCTGTCTGGCTGCCGCTCACCGTCACCGTGGCGATAAAGTTCTGCCCCGTCACGGCAAGCTGCAAATCGCTGTAGTGTCCCTCCGGCAAGCTGGCGTCAAAGACTGTCTGCCCCCCGCGCACGCCCAGATTCAGCGGGGTAAGAGTCTTCTCCGCACTCTCAACCGCGGCATCCGTGCGAATCACAAACGGCGTCTCCGCGCCATCGCGATAAAGACGAAGATCGGCAAGCTGCGGCGCGGCATGTGCAAAAACTTCGGGATCGAGCACCATGCAGCTCTGCCCAGAGGATTTCTGGACAGGCCGCTCATATTTGAAGTACTTGATCTCCGGAGTTGCCGCCGCCATTGCCAGCAAAAGAAAACCCGCGCTAATCTTTAACATTTTCATCCTTCCCAGCCCGCAGCTTGAGCCAGTCGCGCTGGTAGACAAAGCTGACCGCAAAAAGCAGCGCGCCAAGGCCCATGAAGCTGAAAATCCGGTAACCCTGGCTGAGTTCGCTCATGTCAAAGAGAAAAACCTTGATGATAGTGGCCGCCAGCAGCGCAAGCGCCTGCCAGCGCAGGAATGCCGAGCGCCGCCAGAATCCCACGCTCAGCAGAATCGCGCCGTAGACCATGAACCACACCGAGTATGTGAATTGAGCGTACATCTCATAGTCGTGAAGCAGGTGCCAATCACCGCGCCAGCGCAGCGTCCACCAGTAGCTGTCAATCTCCAGGCCGATAGCAAGCAGAATCAGAAAATTCACGGTAATCACCGCCCCTACTGCAATCGCCGGCCATGTACTCGAACCGCCCCCCAGGTCTTCCGATTCCCTCTCCACCTTGGCCTTCATCGCTATCCACGCGGCAAAGGCAAAGACCGCAATCCCCACGCAGTAACATCCAAAGCGCTCATTGAAGATCGGCATAGTTGAAGACGTAGGGTTCACCGTCACCAGCGCAATGAATCCCAGCGCAAGGCACAGCAGCGACAGAACGCTTAATAGCCGCAGCCGAACCCGGCTCGCCACCCAAAGCAGCGCCGCCCCCTCCACCAGCCAGCCAATCGTCAGCCAGCGCCCATGCGCCTTGAGCGGAATCGCAATCGTTAAAAACACCACCGCCGCGGTCAGATGCAGCGACGACAGCAACGCCGTGCTCTCCCGCAACCTTCCCCGCGCCGGCAATCTCAGCAGCAGCAAATAAAAAGCCGCAAATCCCACCGCCAGCCAGGCGCCCGTCCATTCGTTCTTGAACCAGTCAAACAGCGCGTAATAAGTGAAAAATCCCAGGGCCGCATTGGCAATGGGCAGAATCGCCAGCGCCAGATGATCCCATGCGGAGTGAGGCGCACCGTCTTCAAGATCCACGCGGACCAGCCGCGGCGCGAAGGCAAAGAGCAAAAAGAAAGTGGTCAGGAAAAATGCCGTCCTACCGAACTGAGCGTCCGTATAGTATTCCGACCACCAGCCGGCAAACATGATCGCCGTGCCCACAAATGATCCAAACAACAGCCGTGACCAGGGACGCAGAGCAACCAGCACCAGCGTTGCAATGTTCAGCACCAGCAAATATGTGAACAACGTTACTTCGTGGTTCTCCCCGGTCGAAACAAGAATCGGCGTGCTCAACGCGCCGGCAATCGCATAAAGGCCCAGTAGTTCCGCGTCCTGCGCCCAGGCCATGAACCCGTTGAACGCGGTCACCACAATCATTGCCGCAAATGCCGCCCACGGAGGAATCAAATGGTAGAGCGAGAATGCCGCCCACAGCGACAGATAGAGCGTGCCGCTGCCTACTGCCTTCAGAGAATAGGAAAAGATCGCAAACCCGCGGTTGCGAAAACGCTCTGACCAGGCGATGAGTCCCGCGCCCGCCACCAACCCGATCAGTATCCGCCCTAGCGGGCCGATCCAATGGTTATCCATGGCCAGCTTTAAAAACCACGCCACCCCAATCAGCACCGCCAGAATGCCGATGCGATTGAACCACTGCGAACCGATCCGGCTCTCCAGTGAGAGCGCGTCTTCCGCCGCCGCCGACTCCGAATAACCGAAGCTCGGCGCCGCAACCGGCGCCCGGGCAGCATCCATCCACGGGATCGGCGGCGCGTCCTCATGCTCAGCCGGAGACTGCTCAAGCGCGCTCACCTGATTCGGGCGGGCATACTCCGCAACAGACTGGGCTCCTGCATCCTGCACTTCGACGCCATGGTGGACAAGCGCCTCTTCCAGCCGGCGCACGCGTGAGCGCAACTCGCCGACCTGCTTTTCAAGACTATCAAATTGATTAGTATTCATTGCCGTCCACTCTACAGCACAGATGCCAGCATCTTCAACGAAAAGCTTCATAAACGACAGCCGCATGGTTGGAGTGTCTGTGTTTTTTGCAGATAATTTCACCCCCGCCTGGTAGACTGCGAAACAAGCTCGAATTCCGGTCGGAGGGAGGCAAAGAACGGTCTACCCCGCCCCCCTGCCTGTGGAGGCTACTTTTCGACCCGACCATTGCTTGTAACTTGAACAATATAAATAGCTTGCATTTTAGCCTTTTGACAAATCAGTAACTGCAAACCCCTGATTTTGCCCCTTTTTTAGCCTGTTTTGGGGAAAAATGCCTCAGAATCGACTGTTTTACAATCGTTTCGTGCTCCCTGAAGCTCAACGCGACTCGCTCAACGTGGTGCTGGTCTCCCCGCGCAATCCCCTCAATATAGGAGCGGCGGCGCGGGCCATGGCTAACTTCGGCTTCACTCGCCTCTCTGTTGTCGCCCCCTTTGACCCCACCTGGCGAGAGGCCCGCTCGGCAATTGGAGCCCCTAAACTTCTAGTAAACGCCTTAGAATCAGCGACTATGGCCGAAGCTGTGGCCAGTTGCTCCCTGGTCGTCGGCACCGGAACCCAAACCTATCGCAAGCCGGAGCAGCCCGTCATCCCGCTCCCGGATCTGGCCCCGCTGGTCACCCAGGAACTCGCTTGCGGAGGCCGCGTGGCCCTGGTTTTCGGCTCTGAAAAGCATGGACTTACGCGCGAAGACCTCTCCTACAGCCACATCATGCTGGAGATCCCCACAGACCCGCAGCAGCCCTCGATGAACCTGGGCCAGGCCGTCGCCGTCTGCCTCTACGAGCTCACCCGCACCGCCGTTTACCCACCCGCAACCCACGTTCCATCAATCATTTCCGCTGCAACCTCCGGCCGTCTCGATCTGCTCGCCGGAGTCATCGAAGAGGCCATGCAGGCCGTCGGCTACTCCCCTCGCGCCATGCAGCCAGCCAACCGCCACGACCTGCGCCTGATGCTCCGCCGCCTCTCGCTCACCGCGCAAGACACGCGCCGCATTCTCGGACTCTTCCGTCGAATTCTGTGGCGGCTCAATCACTTAGGGCGTTAGCACATTTCTCTTCGACTGCGGGATCGAAATCGTGCTAAAGTTTCGCTAAGGTTCACATCAATGTTTATGCCTCTCGTTCGGTTTTTTTTAGCCGTTCAGGCGGGGAAGTCTCGACTTTGTGTCGTGGCTTGTTGCGCCGTTTTGGCGCTGGCTTTTTCCGCTCCGTCGCAGCAGCCTGATACGATACAGCAACCGGCTGCCCCAGCATCCCAATCAGACGACACACAGCAGCCGTCCACGCCAGCTCCACCAGAGGAGGCCGGCTCCATTACGGAAGCAGAACTGAAGCAGATGCTGGTAGGAAAGTCACTTTACCTGCGCGGCGGTTACCTGGACAACTCCCTTAGTTTCAATGAGTACGGCCGCCTCATCGGCCACTCCCCGCAAGGCTCTTACACGCTCAACGCCATCCAGATTGACAGAGTGCGCATCACCAAACACAAGGTCACTCTGGAAGGCGCTCGCTATGGTTTGCACTTTTTGGGTCTGCTGGCTTCCGAGGACTCATCGAGCGCTTTTGACCGGGTCCGCATAACACCCAGCAAGAAAATGGTCAAAATCACCATCGACCGGGAAATAGTGGTAAAGCCCAAGAAGGACAAGGAAGCCAAGGGAGGCAAGGAAGCCGCGGCGGGGAACGAAAAGTCAGAAAAGGAGAGAAAATTCTGGCACTTGAAGCGAGCCGGCGCTTCTTCCGCCGAGCAGGCACAGTCACCCGCGCCAAAAGCGGCGCCCGAGCCTGAAGAGATGAGTGAGGCCGATCAGCTCAAGGCATCCATCGCCGCCACGCCCGTGGAAGATCGCCCCGCCGACGCCAAAAGCGTGACCACCACTACCTCGACGGCGCACGCCACGCGGGTGCTCAAGGACGCCCTCGACCAGGTTTTCGCACAGGGACTCGACGAGCGGATGATGGCCAGCCTGCCCGACTTCTGGAAGCTCTACTACCAGGCCGTGGCCGCCAAGGCCGACTACCGGCCCAAAGACCCGGCCGTCCTCCGCCAAAACAGCGTGGATCAGAAGGCGCGCCTGCTGACCGCTTTCGAGCCGGATTCAAATGAATACGCCCAAGCCAACGGCGTGGCCGGCATGTCCCAATATCACGCCGTGGTCGGACCCGACGGCACGGTAGTCGAAGTAGCCGTCAGCCGGCCCATCGGCTTCGGGTTGGACGAGAATGCCGTCGCTGCCATTCGCAAGGCTAAATTTTCACCGGCCATCAGTGACGGCAAGCCGGTTCCGGTGTTGTTGGACCTCGTTGTGCAGTTCCGCATTTTATCCAAGCGCACCGCCGTTCGCGCCGAGCCGGAGCCGGCCGACAAACCAGCCGAGCGGATACTGCCGGGCCCCTATAGTGTGCCACGGTCATGATTTGGGAGTAGAACTGGCGTAAGACAGCCGTAAGACAATTTTTTTGAGTCTGTCTTACGGCTGTAATACATAGTCCTGCCAAAAACTGATCTGCATTAACCCTCCACCGATTGCTGCCACAGCTCTACGCGGTTGCCCTCGGGATCCCAAATCCAGGCAAAACGCCCATAGTCGTAATCATCGCGATGAGGGTCGATGCGCACGCCCGCTGCGGCCAGGTTGGCCAGCAAACCGTCCAAATCGTCCACGCGAAAATTGACCATGAAGCTCTGCGGCCCATCGCCGAAGTAGGTTGTGTCGAGTGGGAAGTGAGAAAAGACGGTCATTCCTGTGGACTCCAGACCGTCGAAAGCCAACGAACCGTCATTCAATGCGGGTACGCCCAGATGGGCTGCATACCAGGCGGCAAGGGACTTCGGGTTCCGCGCTTTGAGGAAGACTCCTCCAAAACCTACGACTTTAGCCATCACTAATCCTCCTGTCTCAATATCTCTTCGAGTTTGGGCTTGTGCTTGGCGGCGCGGCCGGCGCGCGGCTCGGTGTTGATGACGCGCACAGGCTTTGGCTGGCCCACCCGTTCACGGGCGTTTGCTTTCACCGCTTTTGTGGCTGAAAATGTCCCTGGCTTGCGTTTCTTCATGGCAAGTATGAGTATGGATGAAGTGCGGCCGAAGTGGAAGGGCCCTCCGGGCTTTCAGGTTTGAGGTATAGATCGCTGGAGCAGAAGAGAGCCGGAATTTTGGCAGCGGGTTTTAGCCGGGATGGAGAGCTGAAAACCATGGAAGAGCGCGATTTTTTCAACGAAACGACCGAACAGCGCAGCCACACGCTGACTTGTCCCAAGTGTGGCCAGTCGGGCGAGTACAAAGTTACCTGGGTAGTCCGGCGCAAGCGGACGCAACTGCCCCGAGGCGCCGATGAGCGGGACCGCGCCAAATTCTCCAAGGCTCAGTCTTACATGGTAAGACGCGACGAAAAACTGGCCTGCGCCAACATCCGCTGCCGCAAAGCCTTCGAGATCAGCTCTTTACAGTCGGTGGCCTTTTTGACCGACTAAATTGGGTTACAACGAAATAGCCTACCCGCGTTTGTACAGATGCAAGGATGAGCGTCCAAAACTCTCCTCGTTCACACATCCAACACCCGTGTCTTACGCGTAACTATTTGTCTTACAAATTGGATTCTTCTTAATTCTCTCCACCATCCCGCTCACTGTCGAAGGCTGATGTGCATTAATTTCTTCGAGGAGAAACCATGCACATTCCAGTACATTTCATCCCTCGGCGCGCGTCCACCCTGCTTACCTTTGTCGCTTTGCTATAGGCCGCGACCGCCCTAAGCGCGCAGGATATTAAGCCCATACAATTGCCCATACTGGCGGAATGCCGCTGACGCCTGACCGGCCAATGGCAACGACCTTGAGATATGCGGACCCTGGCTACCGATCAGCGTACCCCTAGCCAACAATATCTGCGTTATTGACAGGTTTTTCGCGCGTGGTCTAGGCTGCTGATAGCGAGACCACGC
>CAWDQS010000042.1:0-25436 GCA_963804295.1 uncultured Acidobacteriaceae bacterium | reverse complement strand
GCTTGACCCTCTTCGATCCGCCCCAGCCGGATCGCATTGATGGGGGCAAAGGGGAGGATATCCTCGTTGGTCGCCGGACTTCAGGCAGCCTGCCTTCGGACGAGGACGCTGGGGATCTTTGTCACGAGGGCGAGAGGCGTGCCCATGACGGCCGATAAAGATTTCAAACGAATCGTGCGGGAGACTGCCCGCCGAACCGGCCAATCCTATGCGGCCGTACAACGACGCCTCCGAGCCGGCGGCATCAAGCCGTCCAAGGAGAAACGACCTATGAACATCGTGCGCACCATACCAGACATACGTTCTCTGAATATGCCAGCGAGCCGTGCCTTTTATGAAGACATACTCGGCTTCAAAGTAGCAATGGAGCATGCTGGAATGATGATCCTGGCCTCTGCAACTCAGCCCAAGCAGCAGATCACCGTCAATGCGGATGCGGCAGACGCCATACCGCTGCCTCCGGGCTTCGCCGTAGATGTGGGTTACCCTGAGAGCGTCAGCGAGATCCACGAACCGAGCGATCGCGCAGGGAGTAATCATCATCGAGCCGATGGAAGATAAGCCCATGGGAATACGGCGATTTTCGGTGCTGGATCCTAACGGAACGCGCGTTACGATTGTTGCTCACCTGAATCCGGCCGATCAGCCTCCACGTTAGATGCAACACTGGATAGAAGCAACACTGGACGCTTCAGCCCCCCCCGCTGAAGCGTCCATCTCGATCACTGGCCGTCTGGCGAACTCCCTCGGTGTGAGGCCTGAGCTTTAGTTCGCCAATGTTACAAATACTTTGATCAACGCGCTGCGGGCTCTATTGCGAATGTACTGTTCGAGTCGGTGCCGGCAATAGCCGTTGTGTTCCACAGAGGTCCAGTTGCCGGCCAGTCGGCTTGCAGGAAACCGAGTTCCAACTTGCAATCGGACCACTGGCGCAGTCTCGCCAGGTTGTGATTGAATCAAATACAGGCGTGGTTGCCACGAATTTCATGCCTAATCCGCCATAAGAGGACCGCAACGCATGGCAAATTCCCTGCTTCCCCCCGAGGAGCGCCACTTGACCCCTGACCAAGTGGAGGCGCTGGACAAACGGCGTGAACTGGGTCACACATTGCTGGTCATCGCGGGTATGTTTGCGGCAATTGCCACTATTCTGCTGCTGTGGGTTGGCCAGGATCTGAGCTATTCGCCCGGTTGGGCGCATCCCATGGCCTACTTCTTCGCCGTTGCACTGGTCATCATCGCCGTCTGCGGCATCGCCGGCTATATTCTCCGCCGTGGCACGCCGCGGATCGACTGAGTCCGAGTTGCTCCCGAGCCCGAAGCGAATTTCGTCGTCTTGCATGGCGAGACCTGCAAAGGGGAACAAGCCGCACCCATTATTCGTACAAAAAAGGGCAATCAAGCACGGCCTTGCACGGCAGGCCGATTTTTCTGAAGCCCTCCCGCCCGATGGTGCGCATTGACGGCAGAGATGATCTTATAGAGACTGAGGGTGGTCCCTCTCCCCCGAGAAACCATGACCGGCGTACTGCGCGCATGACGGAATTTCCCGCCGCCTGAATGCCACTGCGTGTAAGAATTGCGAAAACACTTTTTAACACTGGGCCCCAGAATGACTAAAAAGACGGACAACCGCATCCCGCTCGACGACCTACTCGTATTCCACCAAGTGGCACGCTCGCTCACTTCGAGTTTTGACCTGGACACGATTTTGCGCACCATCATGGAACACATGGAACGATTCGTCGAGGCGGAGCTATGGACGCTGCTGATGCTGGACGAAGAGCGCCAGGAACTCTACTATGCAATTGCCGCCGGCCGGGAAGAAGCCTCGCTGCGCGGGCTGCGCGTGAAGGTGGGCGAGGGCGTGGCTGGCTGGGTGGTGGAGCACGGCGAGACGCTGCTGGTTCCCGAAGCCCAGAATGATCCGCGGGTCAAGGAAGAGCGCGGCGCCAAGCCGAATTCGGTCCGCTCGGTGATCGCTCTGCCCCTGCGTGGGCGCAAGGGGACGCACGGCGCCATCGAGATATTTAATCCGCGCGCTGACCAGCTCACCGACTACACCATCGCCTTCCTGCACATCCTGGCCGACCACGCGGCCATCGCCATCGAGAATGCGCACGACGTGGCTCGCATTCAGCAACTGACCATCACCGACGACTGCACGAAACTGTACAACGTCCGCCATCTTTACGAGGTGCTGGGCCGGGAGATGGAGCGATTCGCACGACTGAAGCTGCCGGTGAGCCTGGCCTTCATCGACTTGGACCATTTCAAGCTGGTGAACGACGAACACGGCCACCTGGTGGGCAGCGAGCTGCTGGCGCGCACCGGCGAGCGGCTACAGGAGTTGAGCCGCAAGCACGATTGGTGCTTCCGCTACGGCGGCGACGAGTTTGTGATTCTGATGCCGGAGACCGGCGCCGAGGCCGCGCTGACGCAAGCCACCGCGCTGTTCAACACGCTGATGGAGACCGAATTCCAGATGAAGAACGGCTTGAAGCTGCGGGTCAAAGCAAGCGTAGGCGTGGCCACCGCGCCCAACGACGGCTCAACCGTTCACGCTGTTATCGGCGCCGCCGATAAACGCATGTACTGGGTCAAAGCCAATGGACGGGGAGCTATAAAGGGCGCCTAGATTCCGCGCAATTCTATCTTCCGTTTTTGTCTTCGTCCAACGGCATTTCCGTGATTTGTTCACCAGCTAGCCGCTCCATTTGATTCCGCCAGTCCAGCGATTCTACAAAGGATTTTGACTCGCGCCAGCCCGGCACGACAATGACGTGCAGCTCCAGATAAACGCGCGTGCCGAGCATCGACTCGATCTGTCGGCGGGCGGCGGTGCCGATTTCCTTGAGTTTAGATCCGCCTTTGCCGATCAGAATCGCTTTTTGCCCTTCGCGCTCGCAATAAATTGCCGCCGCGATGCGGGTCAGCGGGAGGCGTGCCGGAGCCTGACCTTTTTTCCGAGGTGGAGCGGGCGGTTCGGCCTCCTCAAAGCGCTCAATCACAACAGCTGAAGCGTAGGGAACCTCTTCGCCTGTTTCAACCAGAATACTTTCGCGAATCAGTTCGGCGACCATGAAGCGTTGCGGCTGGTCGGTGTACTGTTCTTTGGGGTAGAAGCGCTCTCCCACTGGCAGCACTTCGATGATCTTGCGGACTAACAGATCAAGCCCGTCGCGCTTACGTGCGCTGACTGGGATCACCTGCGCGAAGCCGAACTGCCGTGTGAGCGTGTCAATCAGCGGCAGGAGCTTATCCTTGGCGACGAGGTCGATTTTGGTGAGGACGAGGAAGACCGGACAGTCGAGTTTGCGAATCAGGCCGAAGAGGAACTCGTCCTCGCTGGCCCAGTTAGTGCGCTCGTGCTTTGGTTCCGCTGTCGGTTCCGCGGCCTCTTCCAGTTGCACGCGGCGCGTGGCATCCATGAGCACCAGCACCAGATCGCGTGTTTCCAGAGCCGCGTAGACCTCGTGCAACATGCGCCGGTCGAGATGCGAGCCGGGCTTGTGAACGCCGGGAGTATCGACAAAGACGATCTGCGCCGCTGCGTGCACGCCCTTCAGCGCCGGAACCTCGACTACTCCGGCGATGCGGTTGCGGGTGGTTTGCGGCTTGGCGGAAACTATGGCTACTTTTTCGCCGGTGAGAGCGTTGAGCAGCGTGCTTTTGCCGACGTTGGGCCGGCCGAGAATGGCGACAAATCCGGATTTCAAAGGGGAGCGCTCCTGATTGAGTTTACGGCATTTGGAAATAGATGGGATTCGTGGCTTCCTTCCCTGCTTCACGCGGATGCAGGCCCCGTGACTGGCGGGAAGACGCGCAGGCGCTCGACACGGCGGTCGGTGGAGGCGACGACCTCCATGCGCAGGCCTGCGGATTCCAGCAAAACAACTTCGCCGGGAATCGGGATGCGGCCCTCGATCTCGCTGACCAGACCGCCCAGCGTGGTGGCTTCGTAGGCCTCGCCCAAGTCGCTCAGACCGGCATGCTCGCCGAATAAGCCGGGCAACTGATCGACGGGAAAGTTGCCGGGAACCAGCCAGACGCCGCCAGGCTCGCGCTGCGACTCCACATCTTCATCGTGCTCGTCGTGGATTTCGCCGACGATCTCTTCAAGCAAGTCCTCGATGGTGACCAGGCCGGAAACACCGCCATACTCGTCGATGACGATGCGCATATGCTGCTTTTCACGCTGCATCTCGCGCAACAGCTCGTAGACGCGCTTGGTTTCTGGAACGAAGACCGCCGTGCGCTGGATGCTGGCGACGGTACGTGCGCGGACCTCGGTGTCGGAGATCTGAAGAAGGTCGTGCGCAAAAGCGATGCCGGTGATATTGTCGATGGAGCCGGAGTAAACCGGCACGCGGGAGAAGTTGTGTTCGCGGAGTTCTTCAAGAAATTTTTCCAGAGTGAGATTTGCGGGGACGGCGAAAATTGCCGGGCGCGGAGTCATCACCTCGCGGACGAGTTTGTCGCCGAACTCGACAGCCGAGCGAACCAGTTCGCGATCGCTTTCTTCGAGAATGCCCTCCTCTTCGCCAGCTTCGAGCAGCGCTTCGACATCGTCAGCCGTCTCTTCCTCGGGAGTGGCCTGCTCCTCGGCCAGAGAGGCCACCGAGAAGAAGAAGCGGACAAAGACGGTGATGGGCGTCATCAGCCATAAAAGAAATCGAATGGGCCAGATGAGCCGCGCCACCCAGCGTCCGCGAGTACGGTTGAAGAGCAGCGTGGGTAAAAGCTGGTTGCAAAAGACCACCACTAGCACCAGAACGAGAACGGCCTGGATAATCTCGCCGGTAGTGGGCCGTGCAAGAAGCGGGGCGCGATCGAAAAGGACGGCGCCGAAGCCGAGGGCGATCAGGCCCAAGGCGAGCTGCTGCAGGACCGCCGCGCAGATCGACGCGTGATCGCGTGTAAGGCCAAGTTGCGGCTCGATCAGTTCCTCCCAAGCGTCGAGGTTCTCCTCGATCTCGCGGGTGAGGATCTTGCCAAACTCGGAGTAGACGCGGCTGATATAAGAAGCCAGTGTCTCGACCAGGGCCAGCAAGACGATGAGGAGAATGAAGAGCGGGGTCATTGGCGCCTCACCTTCGTGGTGCGCTCGATGAGGCCTTGCGGCAAGCCCAGCCGTGCGCGGAGCAGGCGTTCGCGGCGGGCCATTTGGCCGTTGTCGTATTCGTGGTCGTGGCCAGCGAGATGGAGCAGGCCGTGAAGGATGAGGATTTTGATTTCGGTGGAGAGAGAGTGGCCTTGCTCGACGGATTGCTTTCGCGCCGTTGGAACGCTGATGGCCAGGTCGCCGGCAATTTTTTCTGCGCCGATGCCTTCAGCGGGAAATGAGAGCACGTCGGTGGGCTTGTCCTTGTGGCGGAATTGACGGTTGAGCTTGCGGATCGCTGCGTCGGTGGTGAGCAATACGGTGACCTCGCCTTTGAGACGGACGGCGGATTGCGCTTCGGCGAGAAAGCGAGTCAGGGTGCGGGCAGTGGGCAGACGGAGATTCTTGCAGGAGTCGGCCATCCGCTTCACCGAAGTTGTGCGCGGCGCGGGGTCGGGTTCCAGGTCTGGGTCGAGGAGGATCATCGTGCTCGAAGGCGCGTTGTGCGCGACTCCGGTTAATTCTCATTCTACGCGGGCTTGTCGTATCCCACCATCAGGGTAAAGCTGGACCATCAGGTACCCCCACCCATATTTTGGGCGCAAAATCCTTGTTTTCTTGAGGTTACATGGAGGGTTGCGCTGTAAAATATAGAAAACAATGAAGTTCCCTGCAAAATCCTCCAGGATAAGGAGTTACGGGCCGTTTTCGCCACTGTCGGCAGTTTCCGACTGGAAGACAGCGCGAAGTGGACGTGCCGGGACGACGTTTGCTGGAAGACTTCTGAGAATCATTGTGCACGAAGTGAGGAAATAATCTGCAAGCTGAACCGTCACCTCTTGACAAATGACACAAATTTTCTCACAATATAACCATAGTCTATGACTATAGGCGAGGAGATTGCAATGGCGTCGATGGGAGCTGGTGAATTTAAGGTGAAATGCTTGCAGTTGCTCGATGACGTCGCGGCAAACCGCGAGCCGCTGGTGATTACCAAATTCGGCAAACCAGTGGCCAGGGTTATGCCCATGCCGCCGGCGGTCAAACTGCGCGGCGCCTTGAAGGGCAGCGTCCTGTTAGAAGGGGACATCGTCTCGCCGCTGGAGAACGAATGGGAAGCGGCGCACTAATGCGAATTCTGCTCGACACGCATGTTCTGGTTTGGCTGCTAGAAGACTCAGAACGCATCGGCGAGCCGGTCCACGCACAAATCCAGCATGCTGCCGACGAGGACTGCCTCTTTGTTTCTGCGATCACTCCGTGGGAGATCTCCATGCTGGTGGCCAAAGGAAGGCTGCGGCTAGGCCAGGATGTAGCGGAATGGCTGGGAGCCGCGCTCGGTTTGCCGGGCATCCGGCTGGAGCCGCTTTCGCCGGCCATCGCCGTGGCCAGCACGCGCCTGCCCTGGGAGGTTCACCCCGACCCAGCGGATCGCATCCTGCTGGCGACAGCGCGCCATCTGGATGCGACGCTGATCACCGCCGACCAACAGATACTGGATTATGGGGCGCAAGGGTTTTTGAAGTGCTTTGCGGCCAAGTGACTGAACAGCATCGCACCACGCTCGATGCCGATCTTCATGCTGCCATTGCGTTATTGGCGACGGATCAAACCCTGCCAGCAAGATTCCACGCATCATGCGTTGACGGGCGAATCTACGAATCATCGCGAGCGGCCTCTGAAGCCCGATCTGCTTCTTATCTAGAAAAAACCGGACGATTCTACATTGCGGCTGGTGCGCATCGGTTCTCACAGCGGCACCTGCGGTGGGGGGACTGGCCGTCCAGGCAGTGGCACTTCGTGCATGGGGTTTGTGGTATCCCATGTTTCAACTTCGTGACTTAGGACGCTCGAATTGATGGCTGAGGACAAGGCAGTTCTCTCCATCGGCTTTCAGGAAAGCTTGAATTCGCGGAAATGCATCCCGAAGCAGGAAACCGGCACGAACGGTCGTGCAATTGCCAATGCGCAGCCAGATCACTTTTGGCGGGCTTCCACGCAAAACGCTCAGTTCTGAAAAATCGGAATCCTTGGTGACAATGGCATAGCCATTCTCTCCGGCATAATCCCAAACCTTTTCATCGGGCGTATTGACCAGGCCACATTCTTCAACGTGAGTGGAGCCGGGGTAGATGTCCACTATCGACGCAATCAAGCGCGGGGAGAGGTTTTCATCCAGCAGGAGTTTCAAGCGGAGAGAATCTCGAATTTGCGTTCGCGGTCGGCGGCATAGGCCAGACAGGCGCGAATGTCGGATTCGCGCAGAAGAGGAAAGTCGGCGAGAATCTCCGCCTCGGTCATGCCGGAGGCCAGATACTCGAGCACATCATAGACGGTGATGCGCAAGCCGCGAATGCAGGGCTTGCCGCTCCGCTTGCCTGGTTCAATCGTGATGATGCCCGTGTAGTCCATGCACTTTCAGGATAGGACAAACGCTGCTACGGCGCAACCACCTGCGGTGGGGCAGACGGCGCTTGCGCGCCATGGGGTTCGTAGTCTCCCAGGTCCCCAAATGCGAGGGACCTGTGGCACCCGACAAGTGTTAAAACAGCAAACCCTGTTGAGGCGCAGCCGCCTTCTTCGGATAAAACACGCCGATGATAACCCACGTTTTCGGATGAGCCAAAACTGTACCTACATAAAAATGAGTGTCCCGGTTGGAAGCGCATAGCTGTTCAAGGAATTTCTGCTTCACCTTCTGACAGGCTTCGGCTGGGCTTGCACCGCCATCGATACACCGCCAATAAAGAGCACCAATCTCCCAATCCTCAATCATCATTTGATGAGTTCCCTTACAACGGAGGTCATCGCAAGCGAACTTGTATTGGAATTTCCATGGTACTTTGCGGGGAGGTTCTTTGCTGGCCTTACGGTCTTCCCAAAGTCTCTGCTGGTTCAGAGCGGCTTTGAACGATGGTTTCCAGTCAGCATCTGAGGGCACCCAAATGAAGTCACGCACTTCTTTGGGCTTGAAGATACCGAGTGAAGTCTTGTCGGCGTCTTGCTTGGCGTAAAGCTCCTCCATCGATTGTGAGCATTTTGCCAAAGCATAACGGCCACGTTCCACCCAGTTATCTTTGTAAGTGAGCGGCTCCCCGATAAGGCGGATACTGTCGCACTGGGGGCGGTAACTTTCTTTTCGAGAGTCACGCCCGGTGTGCTTCGTAGCATCAACTTCGAGCCACTGATACTTCTTGTATTGCTGGCTATATGACAGGTCGCGAAAATTGATTGGGTACAGCCTAACAAAGTCCCCTGCCTCAGTCACTCCAGCCGTGCAAACAAGCTCGTCGTACTTGGAGGAGGGAATCGGGTGTGTCTTTACCGTGATGAGAACTTTCAGGTGTTCCAGCATCTCACAGGTGTACAACATCGAGCTTGTTAAGGGCCGAGATGCGTTTGGCAAGACGACCACGGTGACAGTTCACTGCCTCCCTTTCCATGCAGAGGAGTACCGAGGGCATTGCTTTCATCAACTCAGCTACTTTTGCGGCGTCATCATCTTGTGCTGGCAAAATCCGGCTCTCATAGTAATTGAGGAGCTTCAGGAAGTCTGTAGCAGTCTGAGCTTGCTTGCGTCGATTCGAAGAAATACCCAGTTCTGGACAGTGGACATATCCAATACCGAGTTTAGCGGCAAGTCCAGAAAGAGAACTCTTCGCAAATCCGTACTTCATCGATACTGGGTTTGCACGAACGTCTACGATACGACGAATGCCGGAATGGAGCAGTTTGTTCAAAAAACCATCCACGGAACGCCCTTCGTAGCCGATGGTGTAAACCGCGACTGGAACCTTCTTGGATTCCTTGGCTCCATTGGGAATAAGTTCCTGAAGCTCACTATTCCGGGCATACCAAGGGTATCTGGCATAGACATCCTTCAGTAGCGGCTGAAGCCCTATCTTCCCGTACTTGGACACGATGGTAAGCACAGCACGGGTTGTATCGCTGTCCACATTTACAGCCTCTCGCGCCCCAAGGGGAGTCAAAGCCAGAGACGAACCAGATGGTGCAAGGTAGCCGTAAGCTGTAAGGGCTTCGACTTCGCGCTGGGCGGCAAAAGAGTATGGACCGTATTTGTAGGGCAAGAAATCGTAAAAGGCTGAGTCCCGTCCGAGAAAGGTCTCGTGACGAAGCAAGAAAACGTACTTCTGAAGCCTGGTCGCAGGAACGGGACATTCTGCTGTGCTGAAGAGCCTTAGGATTGTGCGTTGCCTTCGAAGCACTGGGAGACCCTCATGGCAAGCATATCAAGTTCGGAGGTATCGGGGAATGATTAGATTTGTTCACCCCTATCATTTTTGTATTCAATCGGAACTCGTCCTACTTCGCAACATTTGCTGAGCGACTCGACTAGTCCACGACGCTTCTTGCATTTCTTTCGGCAATTATGGGCTGCCACGTGCCCTAGGTCCCGATTTTGCAACCTATGACACCAATCAACTATGCACTCAAAATTCTTGATCGCCGATCACTGCGGTTTGGCCGGATGCGACGGCTGGGATTGTGTGCGATTTTCGCGGCTTTCGACACCGACCTCGATGGCGTCGCCGAGGGTGAGCGGTAGTTCTTGCTGCTGCGGCTTGGCGGACTCGTAAGCGCGAACGATGCGCTGGACGAGGGCGTGGCGGACTACGTCGCACTCCTCGAAGTGGCAGAAGTGGATGCCCTCGACGCCGTCGAGGATGTTGATGGCGTCGAGCAGGCCGGACTTGCGCGGGTTGGGCAGGTCGATCTGGGTGATGTCGCCGGTGATGACGGCCTTGGAGTTGGCGCCCATGCGGGTGAGGAACATCTTCATCTGCTCGATGGTGGTGTTCTGGGCTTCGTCCATGATGATGAAGGCGTCGTTGAGGGTGCGTCCGCGCATGAAGGCCAGGGGGGCGACCTCGATGACGTTGCGCTCGAAGAGCTTGTCAACCTTTTCGGGATCGAGGAGGTCGTAGAGGGCGTCGTAGAGCGGGCGCAGGTAGGGGTCGACTTTTTCCTGGAGGGTTCCGGGGAGGAAGCCGAGGCGCTCGCCGGCCTCGACCGCGGGACGGACGAGAACGATGCGGCTGACTTTTTTGGCGTTGAGGGCGGAGACGGCCATGGCCACGGCGAGGTAGGTTTTGCCGGTGCCGGCGGGGCCGACGCCGAAGACCATATCGTACTGCTCGATGGCCTCGACGTACTTGCGCTGATTGATGGAGCGGGGCTGGACGGTGCGCTTGACGCCCGCGGAGCGCTGCTTGCCGCTGTCGGAGAGCGAACGCAGGGAGACGGCAGGGTCGGTTACGACCAGGCGCAGGAGGGCGTTGAGTTCGCCATTGTGGGGATTGACGCCCTGCTTGCGGAGGGTCTCGAAGTCGGCGAAGATCTGGCGGACGCGGTCGACGGCGGATTCGGGACCGCTGACATGGACGGCGTCGGAGCGAAGATCGATGCGCACGCCGAGCGAGTCTTCGATAAGATGGAGGTTTTCATCGCGAGTCCCGAAGAGGGGCTCGAGGTTGGGCGTGATCTCCAAGGCGATTTTCAATGGGTTCGATGGCCTCCAAGAGGGGTGAAAAGTACGAGGGGCAGTCCAGCAGCGTGGCGGACAGGCTGCGAGCATATGTGAGTGTGAGTGTGAATGAGAGTGTGAGGGGTAGACGGCGTAATACTACACGCAACCGAGCCGAAGCTCTGGGCTGTCTGTCTGGATCGCGGGTTGGATAAGGCTACCAAATCCGGTGTGGTTTTCGTATCTGGGCTTGAGAGTAGCGCCGTTGGGGCCAGGAGTCAATGCGGGATTTAGAAATTTTTCATGAAAAGTGTGCCTTGGCGGTTACGGTTTGGCAGTGAGGCGGGATTCACTCGTGGAACTCTCATTTTTTGTAGGCAAAACTGTGTAGGTCTCGGCAAAGGACTCGTCGGGGGAAGTGGACGGCCAGCCTGCTATGACCAAAAACACGTCGAGGACGAAGAGCGCGATGGCAATGTCGTTGAAGAGCGTGGCCTGGCGAAGGCTGGGCCAGAGTTGATTTGCAGCCCAGAAGAGAAAAGCAACCGCCAGCAGGACCGCCTTGACGACTTCCCAGCGCGCAGGCCTGTGCGCGGACTGATAGACGAGGTAGGCAACCGCGATCATGGCCAGCGGAAATGCGGCAAGAACGTCATGAGCGTTGGCTGAAAAGAGCCGGGGAAATGCGTCCCACGCGATGAGCACGCCAACACTGGCCAGCGTGACCATGCCAAGAACCAAGGGAAGAGCCCGGTGCAGCCGGTCGAGACGAATATACATAAGCTATTGTTGCCAATAAGACAAAAAGAAGGCATAAAGAGGTAGCGAGCACGCACATTGACCGGCGGCTCGATTTCCCGTAGACTAAGTAATTGCGAGGGATGCGGCTTAGGTTGCGTTCTGTGACCGCAATATTCTGTCTTATTTCAGGCCGCCTGAAGACAAGGCAAAGATCAAGGAAACCGAATGGCAAATCATGTATCGTCGCTGAAACGCGCCCGTCAGACCGAAACCCGCACCGAAGTGAACCGCGCCAGCCGCAGCCGTGTGCGCACCAGCCTGCGGGCGTTGCGCGAGGCGCTGGTGAAGGGCGATGTGAAGGCCGCCCAGGCGCAGTATCGCGAGACCGTCTCCACGCTCGACAAGGGTGTGCGCAAGGGCGTTTTGCACGACAATACCGTCTCCCGCTACAAGAGCCGCCTGAACGCGCGGCTGAAGGCTTTGGTTCTGGCCAAGGCGTAGCCGAAGAGAGCCTTTCAGGGCTCCGGGACAATCGATATACAAAAGCAGCCGGAGAATTTCGGCTGCTTTTTATTTGCTCGTTTCCTACCCTTTCCGCAGAACTACGAACCACAGGACCTTCGACTTTCCCTTCGCACCGCTCAAGGTTTGCTCAGGATGACAGGGACACGGGGCGCCGGCGTTTGCGAAACAGGAATGGGCGGTAGTAACTTAAAGCGCATGACGCAATTATCGATTCCGATTCGATTCAGGCGCTTTCGTCTGGCCTACCCTGGCAAAGTTATCCGTTCTTTGGCGCCTATCGTCCTTGCCGTCTGCGCGGGGTTGAGTTTGACTCTTTGCGCCTCGGCCAGAGCGATTAAAGGCTTTTCCGCCGCGACGCTGGTGGAGAAGGCCGATTACCAGCCCTGCCGCAATGGATGCTCGGAGCGCGCCGAGCCGGCCAGTGCTTTCTGCTTTCGGCTGGGCGATCAGGTTGTGGTGGGAGACGGCAGCAGTTTTTTGCATGAGAAGAAGTTCTCCGGCCTGGAGGAGCTTGCAGGACAACAAGTTCAGATTCGATTCAACCGGCGATATGTGTGGGTGAGGCCGCCCGATGGGCAGGCGTTGAAGCTGGAACGCGGGTCGACGTACGAGAACTTTAAGGATGCGGGCTGCATCCGCGAGGTGCGCCGGCCCATTGTTGATGCCGCCTACGCTCATAAGCGGCCGGGCAAGGTTCCCTCTTACGCCTTTGCGCTGGCGGGAACCGGCAAAGAGGGCGATCTATATTTGTGGTTGCAGTGCGACCTGAGTTCCGATAAGTCGGTGATCGCCTGCCTGAGGTGGTATCGCAATGGCGATCCCTATGGCAAGGATTGGTACTGCGCGCGCACCGTGGATGGCGCGCCGGTGGCGGCGGATTTTGAAATCGACCCGCTGCTCAGCCAGGAAGGCAGGCTGGTTCTGAAGTCGGGAGCTGTGGTGCAGCAGGACCATCGGGCGAGAACCAATGATGTGCTTGACCGGCCGGGTGAGGCTTGCCGGTAAGGCTTACCTTTTTATTGCCGGTCGCGCCGCGGCTGAAGCAGCTTGAACGCATTTTTACAAATAGCGCCGGCTGTAGCGTGGACCAGGAGGTCCACGCTACAGCCGGCCGGGAGGCCGGCGCTACACGTTCGCGACCCATCGCACGGACTCTGGAGCGGGCGCGGCACATGGGCTGGAAGCTGGCTTAGGGAATCTCCGAACAAGTCTGAGTTGCGGTCCAACATTCCCTCAAGGGCTAAAGCCCGACACTAATTTTGTTACGTTTACGGCACGACTCAAGTCGTGCCCTGACACTTCTTGCAACACTGATTGCATTTTTCCAGTTAGCTGTAAAGTCGTGCCTTTCAAACCAACGACTTAATCAGAGATTCCCCAGGCGCGGCAGTGCCGCATTACTTTCCGATCAGGCTTTTGGCGATGGCGTCCAGCATTCCGTTGAGAAAGTTGATGGACTCGGGAGCTGAGAAGCGGCGGCCGATTTCCAGGGCTTCGTTGATGACGATGGGGAAGGGCGTGCCTTTGAAGCCCAGCATCTCGCCTACGGCCATGCGGAGCAGGTTGCGGTCCACGGCGGGCATGCGCTCCAGCCGCCAGTGCTTGGAGTTGGCGATGAGCAGTTCGTCGATCTGCTCCTGGCGCTCGACGGCCACGCGGAATAGCTCTTCGGCAAAGCCGCGGACATCGGGCTCGACTTTATCGGCGGCTTTCCAGAAGTTGGCGCGCACCTGGTCGGGCGTCTGCTTGCCGATCTCCGCCTGATAGAGCATCTGCATGGCCAGCTCGCGTGATTTTCGGCGTCCCGACCCATGATATTGTCCGGTGGTCACGCGGGACCGCCTTGCTGGAGCTTGCGTGTAAGGCTGACCATCTCGATGGCGGCGATGGCTGCTTCGAAGCCCTTGTTGCCGGCCTTGATGCCGGCGCGGTTGAGGGCCTGCTCCAAGGTCTCGCAGGTGAGTACGCCAAAGCTGTGGGGTATGCCGGTCTGCTGCTGCGACTCGCCGAGACCGCGCGCCACTTCGTTGTAGATGGCCTCGTAGTGGGCGGTCTCGCCGCGCAATAAACAGCCAAGAGAAATGATGGCGTCTACCCGGCGTTCGTTGACTCCCCGATTGGCAATGACGCGGGCGGCGGCGGGAATCTCCCACGCGCCGGGTACGCGAACGATTTCAATGTCGGTGCGCATTGCTCCGCTACGCAGCAATGCATCGAGCGCGCCTTCCAGCAGCCTCTCGGTGATGACCGCATTCCAGCGGGAGACGACGATGGCGAAATTCATGCCGTCGGCGGAGAGATCGCCTTCGACGGCCATCGGCTTGCCACGCTGCGGATCGGTCCACGCCCAAAAGCTGAAGGCAAAACCCGGCTCGGGTTCTACAGTGAAAAGTCTTGATTTCCAGTGGGTTTCCGTGATGGCGGAGAGACGCGCTGCGGCCTCTTCTCCACCCTGAGCGAGAAGCCATACAGAGGCGGCCTGATGCACGGCGTCCAGAGCGGTCACCTCCACCAGCACATCGGCTGTGGAGGGAAACTGGCCGTCAACAAATTCCAGATTGCCGAGCGGCGCAAGGAAGGCGACGCCGCGACTGTTTTCTTCATTCCACCCATTGCCGGGCGCAAATCCCAGCGCGGAAAAGAAGCTGGACAGCCGGTCATATGCCGCTTGGCTGCCTGTGGGACGAAGAAAGGAAATCCCCTTGATCATCTCTTGATTCTATCGTGCGGCCCCTGCGGGGACTGGCCTCTTCGAGATCGCTTCCGTCGACGATAGTCAGACGCAGGTCCTTCGACTTCGCTCGGGAGGCTGTCCAGGCGGGCGGCACATGCGCGCCATGGGATTTGTGCTCTCCACCCATTTCGCACAGAACGCGAAATGGATGAGGCACAGGGCATTTGTGTAACCAGTCAACAAAAAAGGCTAGCTGTGGAACTGATCGACAAAAAAGGCCGGCGCGCGGCCGGCCTTTTTTGGTTGATGGATGCGCCGCATGCTATGTGGTGGCGCGGGGCTTGACAGCGATGGCCGTAGCCGGAACGATGGTGGTGGCGGGACTTGGACCCGAATACGCGCAGCCGAGGTCGGTGCCACCGTTGGCGATGGAGGTGCAAGCCGGCAGGTTGGGGCTTATCTGCTGGGTGTCCGCATTGGCCGGGTTGGTGGTGACCAGGGGAATGCTGATGTAGTGGATCATGTTGTCGCCCGCGGTGGAGACGAAGAAGAGCGTGTTATCCGGGGTGAAGGCGCCGGTCAGGGGAGCAGTGATGCTGGACGCCAGGCTTCCTTTGAACGGAAGAGTATTCAAGGCGCCACTTCCGGGTATGTAGAAAGGCAGTGAGACGCCTGTGGCAGCGCCGTTTGTGGGCGGGGTATAGGTGATGAAGGCCAGGTTGGAGGCAGGCGAGGGCACCACCTGGTTGAGGGTGGCGGCGGTAGCGGTGATAGTAGGCTGCGGCTGGGTCAACGTGGTTCCAAGTACCAGCGGCGAGAGTGTATCGCCAAGCAGGAGCGGGTAATTGGGATTGGGTTCCGGAGGCGCGCCGATGTATTCCGGAGGCAGGCAATTCAATTGTGGTATGGTGACTCCGATGTCGGACAAGGCGATGTTGGCGCCAGTGGTTGATGCGCCGAGAATGTGTTTACCGTCGGTGGTGGCAGCCAGCACATCAGTCTGAATTGGATTGCTGGATGCGTCTAGCACCGTATTGTCCGGAGATGGCCCCTGCGGATAGAAGCTCATGCTGGCGTAGTTGCCCACCGTGCCGGAGGGGCACCAGGTGTGGGCCAGGGTGGAGCTGCCGCTGAGAAACGCGCCGACACTGGGAATTGTGATCGCAAGGCTCTGAGATCCGCCTGTGGCCGCGGACAGATCGTAGGTGACCCAGCCGGTACCCGCGCTATAGATATACAACGTGTCGGTGTGGCCGGTGATGCCCGCCGACGGGTTGTTCTGCGCCGCGCTGTCGACGACGTAGAGCGTGTTTGAGTCTGGGGTCCATGCTGCGGCTGTGCCCATGCCGCCAAATATCGTGGTGCTGCCGCCGGAGATGTTGTAAAGATAAAAGACCTGGCGCACCTGATCATTGACAAGCAGTTGCGAGTTGTTCGGCGATACGGCCAGCACCACGCCGGGAACGGAGATGTTCGGCGTGCCGAGCGAGTTGGACGCGGTGCTAATAGACATCAACTCATGGGAGGAGCCGAAGTAAAGATTGTTGCCCATCCGGTCCATCACCATGGAGTTGGGCACGTAAGGCAGGCGTATCATGGAGCCGACCGTGCCGGGGAGGCTGTTGAGAATCTCTAGGGAGGCGACGTACTGCGACTGGCCGGGAGCCGCGAACCAGGCATATTCGCCGGCTGTACCTAGGGTGGTGACTTTGACCGGGTTGGAGGAAATGGGCAGGCCGGTGCCATAGACGCCAATTTCGTTGATGGGCGCAACATTGCAATTGGGCGGCTGACAGATGGCATAGACCGAAGCCACTCCGGGGAAGGAAGTGGTGATGGCCCCGCCGCTGCTCGCCGAGATGTCAATCGGATCCGTGGATTGATAGGTGAGGGAGAGGCCGGTAATGGGGTTTCCCTGGGTGTCAGTGACTTTAGTGGTCAAATTCTGCGTGACGCCCTGAGTGATGGTGCCCGAGGTATCGCCATTAGCCAGCGTTACCGAGATCGATGCCGGCGGGCAGGTGGTGAAGTATCCGGCCGAAGAGCCCGAGCCGGCCACCGAAGCGGTAATGGAAGTCGTGCCGGGCTGCTCTGCGGAGATCGTAACCTGGTTTGAGGTGGTGTTGGTGGCGATGCTGGCGACGGTTGTGTTGTTCACCGAATAACTGAGCGTGCCAATGGCAGCCGTGCAGTTAGGAACCGAGGTCACACCGGAAGGCAGCGGGCAGGCATAATTACTGGTCACCGAAGACGGTGCACATAGCAGAACCTGCTGGTTGCTGCTGTTTACGTAGCAAGCCTGAGCGTCCAGCGTTGCCACAGGATTATTTGACGACTGCGACTGCGAGAAGCACTTTTGCTGCGCTGTTCCGGACAACGGAGTGGTGACCAGGCTGACGGAGGTTACCATGGCATGCACATAGACCTCGACGGGATTGGAGGTCACCGACTGGCCGGAGGCCGTGATATAGGCTATGCCGTAGGGCAGGCCGCCGGTCGAGGGCAGTGGATTGGGCGCGCTGCAGTGGTTGTAATCAGGGATGCCGCCGCCCGAGTTTCGATTCCACGTACCGGCACAAATGACGCCGGTCGGCGAAATGTCCACCAACTGGTTGTTGGTGGTGCCGTAGGTATAGGTGGCGACGCTGGCCGAGGTGTCTTTGCAGGTTAGGGCTGAAGGCGAACTCAACTGCCGCGTCTGCCCGAAGGCAATGGAGATACCCGTGGTCACCGGTTGCATCGTGATCGTGGCCACATCTGTGACCTTCAACCCGTAGCCCAGTCCATTGCAGTAATTCGCGCCCGGGTTGCGGGTGCAGCCGGAGATCGTAATCCCAGCCGGAATGGCCAGGCACAACAAACAAACAAGCGTCAAGAACCGCCGCATGAATCCTCCCCGCCCCGCATTGTCGAGCCGCGGAACGGTCACTCCCGAAATGATCGGAAAAATTGGGTTAAAGCAAACTTCCCTCTTGCTGCCGCTGGTGTTTGCCGGTGGCATAAGGCTCTTTCTTCCGGGGTTCCCGGCGACAGGTTCTGGTCGCTGGGGTGGAAGCAAAAACCTTTCTGCGCGGCATCGAAAAGTCGACAATAATTAGGAAAACTCTCTCGGGCGCTGTCCATCAACACTGCATGTCTGGTCTGCCACCGGTAAAATCTGTTTCAATTACCGGTTTCCGGCGCCCCACACCATGCAACTGGATGACGAGACGCGCCCACGAAACTCCAAGGAAAAGTGTATCAGGGCAGGGTGGTCTCCGGCTTGCAACCGGGCAAAGGCCCCCCGTTCCCGCATTTTAATAGACTCCACCGGCCTCAAATGGGGAGCAGGCCAGGGTTCGGGGCTAAACCCCAGGGCGTGGACGGCAGACAGCGGGCAAACCACGCGACGAAGATCGACGGCATTGCTATCGCGCTGAAGGCGCTGGGAAAGACGCTGGAGATGCGGGCGGTTTAGATCGATTTAGATTTGTGTGCCACGGCTATCCTATCAAAGATCTCGCACAGCCGCCCGGATTTAATATCCGAGACATCCACGCCATAGATTTCCTTGATCCGGGCGCAAAGGGCATCGTTGGTCTCATCAGTATGGAAATCCCAAAGGCTTGACTCGTCCGAAATCCAAGCCGATTCCATCTCCAGGACACTGTGAATAAAATCATCGGAAAGAGCCGGATGTGAATTTACCCTATCCTGTGAAGCGAATTCGATGGGAACCCGCATACCAGGTCGGGGAAGCGGCTCTCCCGTTTCTCTCTTTTTCGCTTTGGCGGCGGCGAACGTGTCGCTCAGTTTTTGCAGCGCTTCCTCTCTTGAATCGCCACCCCCAGTCAGATGCCAGTTCACGATAGAAGCCAAGTAGTGGTGCAGCGTAAATCGAGAACTATGGAAAATAGAACCTGGATCGGGTTTCTGAGTGCGGAATACAACCGGGTAGTCATCCAGATCCCAGTCGTGCTTGTGGAAGGATAGACAGAATTTCCAGAATGCACGTAGCTGATTACTGAACCGAGTCAGCGTCTTACTTATGTTCATCAATCGTTCCTATTCAAGCTAACTCGCCGCACGATGTATCGCCAGCAGCCTTTCCAGCAATGGCTTGAGGAGCTTCAAATCCAGGGCATTGGCGCCGTCGGATTTGGCGTTGGGCGGGTCGTCGTGGACCTCTAAAAATAATCCGTCAATCCCCGCGGCTACAGCAGCGCGCGCTAGAAGCGGAATGAACTCCGGCTGGCCGCCGCTCACTCCATTCGCCGCAGAGGGCTGCTGCACGGAGTGCGTTGCGTCAAAGACCACAGGCGCGAGATTGCGCATCACCGCCAGGGAGCGATAGTCCACCACCAGCGTGTTGTAGCCGAAGCTGGAGCCGCGCTCAGTGAGAAAGACACGCTCGTTGCCCGTGGAGCGGACCTTCTCGACTGGGTGCGTCATGTCCCATGGGGCGACGAACTGGCCCTTCTTGATATTCACAGCCCGGCCGGTCTTGCCCGCGGCCACGAGCAGGTCGGTCTGTCGGCAGAGGAAGGCGGGAATCTGCAGCACGTCCACGGCCTCGGCGGCCACCGCGCAGTCGGACGGTTCGTGCACGTCGGTGAGCACCGGCAGGCCGGTGTCCTTGGCCAGGCGGGCGAGGATGCGCGTGCCCTCGATGAGGCCAGGGCCGCGAAAGCTCTTCACGCTGGTGCGGTTGGCCTTGTCGTAGCTGGCCTTGAAGATGTAAGGAAGGCCGAGGTCTGCGGCGATGCGCTGAATAGCCTCGGCCATGCGGCGTGCGTGTGCCTCGGACTCGATGACGCAGGGGCCGGCAATGAGGAAAAGCTGGCCCTCGCCGACATGGACCGGGCCGATTTCAAAAGAGTGGCTCACGCGTATGATTGTAATGCGTACGTGAGCCTGACGCCGGGGATGCAGATTGGCCAGAAGTAAAATGCCGATAGGTATGGAGGGGAACCGAAGATGGAAGTGAATGTAAAGTTGTTGGGGGATGTGAAGTTTGAGGTCGCTGCGCGGAAGCACTCGTTGGTGTGCGACCAGCCCGCCGAAAACGGCGGCAGCGATGAAGGCATGACGCCGCCGGAACTGTTGCTGACGTCGCTGGGCACCTGCGCGGCTTTTTACGCCTCGGCCTACCTGCGCAAAAAGGGGCTGGCGCGCGAGGGAGTCGAGGTGCGAGTTACGGCGGAGAAGGCCGGGCCTCCGGCGCGGCTTGACAACTTCAGGATTGAGATCAGGATTCCGCTGGCGCTGAGCGAGGCCGACCGGGGGGGCGTGGAAGTGGCCGTCCACCACTGCCTGATTCACAACACCCTGCTCCATTCGCCTTCCATCCAGATCGAATTGCTCACGCCTGCCGCAACGTAAACCTGGCGCGAATCTCAGTCAGCAAGGGCTGGCAATGAGAGTCACTTTACCGATGACGAGCACAACGGTACAATCCTAGAGGAAGGCCGAAGTAGCTCAGTTGGTAGAGCAGCTGATTCGTAATCAGCAGGTCATCGGTTCAAGTCCGATCTTCGGCTCCATTGACTTCCTGCATCTATAAGATAAAAAAGTGCTTGCATGGCTTTGAAGGCAATGGCCTCTCGTTATCGAGAGGCCATTTTCCGTTTGTGGGATGAATTGTAGATTGCGATGCCGATCTGAACAAAATATAGTGCAAATATTAAGATACTTGCCATAAATATGCTGCATAAATACATATTTATGCTATATTCTCTCTGTGCGGACCACTATCGACATTCCGGACGAGGCATATCGCCGCCTGAAGATCAAGGCAGCGGTCGAGAGTAAAACCATCCGTACAATCGCACTGCGCGGAATATTCCGCGAGATTGATGAGCAGGATCCTCCTCCGCTTCCGAGACTTACCGAACCTATCCTGAAGTCATATGCGCCGGGTTCAATTGACATTGACAACGAGAGAATCTATGACCTCATCGGTTTTCCTTGATATCAATGTGTGGTTGGCCCTTTGTTCGCGCGATCACAGGCATTTCGAATCGGCATGGGCTTGGTATAGGACACTGACGCCCCGGACGGTACTGCTGTTCGCTCGCATCACTCAGCTTGGATTGCTCCGTCTTCTTACCACGCAAAGCGTGATGGGTCCGGGAACTCTGTCACAAGCACAGGCATGGGAGGCATACGACCGGCTCCTTAAAACTGCCGGCGCGGACTACGTCGATGAACCCGCGGGAATGGATTCGATCTTCCGGTCCCTCTCTCGCTCCCAACATGCATCCTCCAAAGAATGGGCCGATGCTTATCTGGCCGCATTTGTCGAGGTGGCAGGGTTGACGCTGGTCACTTTTGACCGGGCGCTGGCCGGAAAGGCGAAGGGGGCGGTGCTGCTGGGGTGAGTAGCCAGATAATGTTGTCTAGTCAGAACTAATTGAATCAAGCGGTTCTTTAATATCAGGAAACTTCTGCTTAATCTTTTTCGCCATCCAAGTAGCTTCTCTTATTGCTATGAAATACACCAAGAGAATACCTCCAAACTCCCAGAGCGAAAGACTACGTATTACTCTAGCTTTCGCCCAATCCGGAAGATATGGGATCAGGTGACGCCATTCATAAGCACAAAGACAAATCAGTACAAAGATAACGAACTGCCTTACTAATAAACCAACCATATATTTAGGAACTGCCAGATTGCCGAAAAAGTCATCTGAGTCCTGGAAGGATAAGCCACACGTACAACAAAACACAAAAACGACATACGACAAAGTCACTGCGACTTGCCAACTCCAGATGTGGCTACTGTGCGGAAAATACAGAACGCAAAAGAAGACAATGGCAATGACATGAGCCCAACGCCCGATCCACCATGAAGATATTTCCTCAGCTTCACTTGGTTCCTGCTTGCCTTCGCTTTGATTGTTCAAATCAATATAGTCATTAGGCATACTCAGGCCGACCTTTCAAACGATTATTGTACTGCTTGTACAACTCCTAATTGTGCAGCAACGTGGCTCATGCGGTTCTTGTAACTGGCAGTTATGAACTCGCGGAAGATGGGGTGCGGCTCTAGTGGTTTGGATTTGAACTCAGGATGGAACTGGCAGCCTAAGAAAAACGGATGGCCGGGAAGCTCGACGATCTCGACATAAGTCGCATCGGGAGTGGTACCGCTCAAGCGCATGCCTGCGCCGGTGAGCAGCGCTTCGTATTCGCGGTTGAACTCATAGCGATGGCGATGGCGCTCGCTGATTTCTGTTACGCCGTAAGCGCGTGCGGCAAGCGAATCCGGCTGCAGGTTGCAGGCCCATGCGCCGAGTCTCATGGTCCCGCCCATCTCTTCAACGCCCGTCAACTCGCGCAGCTTGTAGATGATGCGGTGCGGGGCGGCAAGATCGAACTCGCTGGAGTTTGCGCCCTTCAAGCCGCAGACGTTGCGGGCAAACTCGATGCAGGCGGTTTGCATGCCCAGGCAGATTCCGAAGTAAGGGACATTTTTTTCGCGGGCATAGCGTATGGCGTTCAACATGCCCTCGATGCCGCGCTTGCCGAAGCCGCCGGGGACAAGAATGCCGTCGAAACCTACTAACTGCGATTCATAACTCCTATCTTCGGGAGTTTTGGATTCCAGGCCCTCGGCTTCGATCCAAGTTATCTTGAGTTTCAGATTTTGCGAGATAGCTCCATGAGTTAGCGCTTCCTTGAGCGACTTATAACTATCCTCATACTCGACATACTTGCCGACGATAGCAATGTGTACTTCGTCTTTGGGGTGGTGGACGCGGTGAACCAGGTCTTCCCAGCTGGCGAGGTTGGCCGCGGGCGCTTCCTTGCGCAGGTATTTGAGGATGAGTTCGTCAACTCCCTCCTGGGCAAAGCCGAGCGGGACTTCGTAGATGGATGGCATGGTCGTGGCTCCGATGACGGCGCGCTCCTCGACGTTGCAGAAGGCGGCGATCTTCTGCTTCATTTCGCGGCTGATGTTGCGCTCTGAGCGGCACATGAGAATGTCGGCCTGAATGCCGATGGAGAGCAGCTCCTTGACGGAGTGCTGCGTGGGCTTGGTTTTCAGCTCTTGAGCCGCTGCGATCCAGGGCACCAGAGTGAGGTGGACAAAGACCGTGTTTTCGCGGCCCAGCTCCTGGCGCATCTGGCGGATGGCTTCGAGGAATGGCAGCGACTCGATGTCGCCGACGGTGCCGCCGATTTCGACGATGGTCACGTCCGCGCCGTTCGCGCTGACCTTGCGCATGGCGTTTTTTATTTCGTTGGTGACGTGAGGAATGACCTGGACGGTTTTGCCGAGGTAATCGCCGCGCCGCTCCTTGAGGATGATTTGCTCGTAGATGCGGCCTGTAGTCAGGTTGTTGTCGCGGGTAAGCGGCGCGTGGGTGAAGCGCTCGTAATGGCCCAGATCGAGGTCGGTCTCCGCGCCGTCGTCGGTGACAAAGACCTCGCCGTGCTGAAAGGGCGACATGGTGCCGGGATCGACGTTGAGGTAGGGATCGAACTTCATCAGGTTGACGCGCAGGCCGCGGCTTTCAAGCAGGCAGCCGATGGAGGCCGCCGCCAGGCCCTTGCCTAAACTGGACACAACTCCGCCCGTCACGAAGACATATTTTGCCGACATGGATGCAGCCTCATTTTTCGATTGTTTGGATTGGCCGTACGAGGTGGACACTTACAAGTATGGCAGAGATGGGGCGCGAAGGAAAGAGAAAAAGCGGCGGGAGGCGCGGCGCGGTTGGCGACAGCAGAAATTCTATCTGGATTCAAGAGTTTAGGACGCGATCAGGGGTACGAGCGAAAGCCGCCGAGTAGATCGCGGCTCTGGAGGTTGCGGTTCCCGCCGAGGCCGTGGCGGGAACACGCTACGACACGGCCTCGATGCGGGTGCTGGACAAACGGGAGCTACTTCTCGCCGCGACTTGCCGGTGGGATTATGCCGTTTATGCGCAGATACACGACCATCTGTCCGTAGTGGTCCATCATGTGCGCGATACCAAAGGACGCCATGCCGGCGCGCGTACCATGCTCGGTAAACACAAAGGCGTTCTCCGGTGTGATGGTGCCCACAAAAGCATGGGCCTTGGCGAAGGAATCTTTCAGAGCCTTCACGATGTCGGCCTTGGTGGTGAGTTTCTCAATGTCGGGGCGGGTGTCGATCATTGGTTGGCTTGGATCGTGAAAGAAATAGGCGTTGGATTCGGCCACATGCTTGATCTGCTGGGCGAAGGTGCGAACGTCATTGAACTCGCCCAGGCTGGCTGGGGGCGCAAAGTTGAATTTGTCTTCCGGCATGGCCTCGGCAGCCGAGACAAACTGCTGCTCCATGATGCTGAGTACTTTGTCGTAGGTTTGCGCGGGAGAAACTGGCGTGCCCACGGCGGGCATGGCTGGCGCAGCAGGTTTGGCTGGCGCGGCTGCCTGGGCAAGAATGAGCGAGGAAGTTGCGGAGAACAGGCAACAACCGAGGATGCAGAGTGCAATACGGGGAAGCTTGAACATGAAATCACCTCCTGCGGCATGAGCCGCGTGTAGGAACTTTACCAGATTTGATCTGGTTTTTGACAGACCGGGCCGGTTCATCGCCCTTTGATTGCCATCGTGCGCGCACATAATTCCGATTCTCGTACAATCAAATCAAAGGAGATTTTCCGATGAAGCGAGTCTATATGGACGCCAATGCCACCACTCCCCTGTTGCCGGAAGTGTTGGAAGCCATGCATCCGTATTGGATGGAGCATTTCGGCAACGCTTCCTCGATTCATCTGGACGGCCAGCAGGCGCACAGCGCGGTGAACCGCGCGCGCGCCACCATGGCGGAATTCTTCAACTGCCACGAGGCCGAGGTGGTCTTCAACTCCGGCGGCACCGAGGGAGACAACACGGCCATCTTCGGGTTGCTGCACCACGGCGATCACTTTATCACCACTTCCATTGAGCACTCGGCGATTCTCCGATCGGCGGACCGCGTGGCGCAGCATGGCGTGGAGACGACCTTCATCGCGCCCAGCGCGAGCGGTCTCATCGACCCGGCGGAGATTCTGAGCGCCATCCGGCCTGAGACGCGGCTGATCAGCGTGATGCTGGCCAATAACGAGACCGGCGTACTGCAGCCCGTGGAAGAGATCGGCAAGATCGCCGCCGATACCGGCGTCTTCTTCCATATTGACGCGGTGCAGGGGGCGGGCAAAATAGTAATTGATACCCGTCGCTTAGGATGCCATCTCTGCTCCATCAGCGCGCACAAGATGCATGGGCCTAAAGGCACAGGCGCAATGTTTGTGCGCCGCGGAACTCCGCTTGAGCCGCTGCTGGTGGGCGGCAGCCATGAGCGCCGGCAACGCGCCGGAACCGAGAACGTGCCGGGCATCGTGGGCCTGGCCAAGGCCGCGGAGCTGGCCATGCACTCGCTGGAAGATGGAACGATTGACCGGCTGGCGAAACTGCGCGACCGGCTGGAAGCCGGCGTGCTGCAAATCTCCGGCACCGGCGTCAATGGCGGTTGGGAGGGCGGAAAGAAAATTCCCCGCGCGGCCAACACCACCAACATCTGGTTCGATCATGTGGAGGGCGAGGCGCTGGTCATCGCTTTGGACCTGAAGGGCGTGGCCGTCAGCGGCGGTTCGGCCTGCCACTCCGGCGCCACCGAGCCCAGCCACGTGCTGATGGCCATGGGCCTGGACAAGACACGCGCGCGCGCCAGCCTGCGCTTCAGCCTGCTCAAGACCGCGACCGAAGCGGATGTGGATTATGTGTTGAAGGTGGTTCCCGAAGCCGTTGAACATTTGCGCGCGATTTCGCCGGTGGCGGCGGGAACGGCGGGATGAGACAATTTTCCGGTAATTTCCCTTTTCGGCCCAAAAGTTCATTTTTTTGCTGATCTCAAATCGATTTGAATAAAACAGGTTGTCAAGTATAGCGAAGTTTAACGAAGGTACGCAAAG
>CAWDQS010000041.1:0-9648 GCA_963804295.1 uncultured Acidobacteriaceae bacterium | reverse complement strand
CGAGGGCGGCGAAGATAGCCACGGAAAGAACGAAGACAAAACGCTGGAAGAATCTAGACACGCTCACCACCGGAGCAGCCCTTGAGGGGAAACAGGCCGCTCATCCTATAGACGCAATGATAACGCAATGGGCGCGCGGGGCGAAGAAATGGTGGTATCGGAGCCGGGAAAGGACTTGGCCCGCGAGCTTCAAGGGCGGCTCAAAAATCTTCGGCTGGGATGCGCAGGAGGCCGGGCGCAGGAGCTTCCTTTGGCAAAAGGCCTCACAGCCAGTGCGCAGGTCGCATTCCGGTGAAACGTGATGTGTATCACTGATTGCAGCAATCGCCGGTTCAATACTCGAAACCGTACTCAGGAGGTCTGCCCATGAATCGATTCTGTGCGCGCATCTTCGGTCTCACCCTGTTCGTCTTTCTCGTTTTGGTTATTAACGTCCAACCGGCCATTGCTCAGCAGGAACAAGCCACGCATATACACCATCGGCTGCTTCCAGCCGGGGATACCTGCGCCACCTGCCATAAGGCAATTTATGACCAATGGAAAGCCAGCCCGCATGGCGCCAACAGCATCGAATGTACCGTGTGCCATGGGGAGACAACAGCACCGGATTTCGCGGGCAGGCCGGGGTTAAGCACATGCGACAATTGTCACAGCGATCAGGTGGCGCAACTGAGGTCTGATCCATTCATGAAAGGCAAGACGTGTGTAAGCTGTCATCAAGCACACATCTTCGTGGAGCACAAGAAGGCGGCTCCGGCAGACAAGAAATAACAATTTCCAGGCGTGATATTCTCGAAGTGCATGGCCGGTGCATCCGCGCTCACCGCCCTGGAAACATTACCTCAAGTACGACTGGTTGCCCTGAAAACCAGCGATCACGTGCCCGAAGAGCCGCAAAGGGAAGATTCCGCGCGGTGCGGCTTTCGATTCCTGCGGAGGGCTGCCGCCTTCCGTTGAGAATCGCGTCTGGGCAGGTCAATGACTACTGGCCGATTTTTCGGGAATGATCTGGCGGGACAATAGAGAGTTTTCAATCCCCGGTCCCCAACTGCAAGGGACCGGGGGCACCCTCAGCGTGGTTTGAAAAAAGTCACTGGGATCGGGTTGACAGCCGGGACGGGCTGTTGCTCACCGGAAGAAGCTAAACGACTTTTTCTTTTCCGGGATAGCGGGCTGGCCGCAAACCGATCGGGTCATCTGCCGGATGACACGCGAAATCGGTGAGTCTTCTTCAGTGAGCGGGGTAGCGGTGTTCTGCATCCGCCGCACCGCGGCATAATTGTTGGGGATTTTCCATTGCGCCGGCCGGGTGAGAGCCTGGGAAATATGCTCTTCATCGATTTCCAGCGCGCGCGGGTCGTAGCGGTTGATCACGATTTCGAGTTTGGGGCTGCCCTCGGCGGAGAGCTGCGCGATCAGGCGATGCGAGTTGCGCAATTCGGGAATGCCGACCTGCGTGACAAGGTAGACGGTGGCGGATTCATCAAAAAGCTGTTTGCGCTGCAAATCAAGTCTCGATCCCGCGTCCACCACAACATAATCAAAGTCCTGACAGGCTACTTCCAGCAGCTTGTCAATCACGTCCGTGGAGACATGCGTGGGCGCCAGTTCACCGGGAGCGGCAAGTACAAATAACCCGGAGCTATGCTGCACCAGCAAGACGGAAAGGAAGCGCGCATCGAGGCGGCTGGAATTCTGAAATGCGGTGACAATCGAGTATTCAGCCTTGATCCCCAGGTTAATGGCCGCGTCGCCAAGGGGGAGATTGAGATCGATCAAGAGAGTTCTTTGCTGGGATTCCTGAGCCAACGATACCGCGAAATTACAGGCCAGCGTGGTGGCTCCGGAACCGCCTTTGGCGCTGAGAAAAACCAGCAGCTTGCCGTTCGTCTTTTTTGAGGGGCGAACTGCCGAACGCAGGGCCGATGCCCTGACCAGAGCCGCCGCCATTTCTCCTTTGTCGAATGGCAGCATGAGATACTCGCGGGCGCCGGCGCGCATGCAGCGGACCAGCAGGTCCGGATCGGCCTGCGCCGAATACACGATTGCCGTAGCCAGGCCACTGGTGCTGATGCTTTCAACCAGTTCGAGGGCATACTCCGGGTCGCTGTCCAGGTCAACCAGAATGACGTCGAAGTTATTCCCCAGCGTCTGCGACACATCATGAAGGTTAGGCGGATAGGAAATAAACTCCCGGATTGGTCCGTTCTGACATTCACCCACAGCGCATATCGCGTCGTTACGGCGTTGTTTGTCCGGGCAGATGACCGCGATGGACATGTCGCCTGAGCTGATCAAGGGATCGGGGGTCGGGAAGATGGTTGACATGGCGAGGTGGCTGCTCTCAGTTGGGTATTCAAGGGCGAAGGATGCTTACAGGCCCGCGGAAACACAACAACGGCTCATATGAGTTATCGGCGGCAGAGAGATCGGTATTAGCGATTATTGAGAATTTGATTACGGACGGCGGTAAGCCGCGTACGGCTCAAAAGTGCATTCTCAGGAGGATTCTGCGTTGGGGATTGCGTACCATATCTTGACATACTATCCCAATTCCATCAAACTGAGAGAGATACGATTTTGCGTAATCGAGGGTCATCATGCGAGAAACAACCCCGCAAGGCACCTATAAAGTTCAGGCTCTGGACCGGGCATTCGCTGTGTTGGATTTGCTGGGGGAGAGCGATTCGCCACTGGGCCTGGCGCAAGTTGCCTCGTCGTTGCAGTTGCACAAGAGTACGGCGCATCGCTTCCTGATGGTTCTGGAAAAGCACCGCATGGTGGAGCGCACATCCGGCGGCAAATTTCGCTTGGGGTTGAAGCTGTTTGATTTAGGCAATCGCGCCATCGAGCAATATGATTTGCGAGAGCGTGCGCAACCACACCTCCGGCGCCTAGTGGCCGAGACCGAGGAGACGGCGCATCTGTGCATTCTGGAAGGCACGCACGTGATCTACATCGACAAGATCGAGCCGGCGCGATCGGTGCGCATGATAACCCGTATCGGCGCCAGCAACCCGCTGCACTGCACCTCGGTGGGCAAGGCTATTCTGGCGTTCCTGTCGGAGGAGCGATTCACCGATATTCTTGGCCAACTTCGCTTTGAACGGTACACGAATCGCACGATATCCACAGTTGAAGCCCTGCGCGCGGAGATTGAGAAGACGCGCCGCCGCGGCTATGCCGTGGATGACGAGGAGTTTGAGGAGGGGCTGCGCTGTATCGCCGTGCCGGTGCTGGATGCGCAGCGTTTGCCTGTGGCGGCGGTGAGCGTCTCCGGGCCATCGTTTCGCGTGACGGCGCAGAAGCTGCCCGCGATAGCCAATCAGTTGCTGCAGTGCGTGCGGGGTATTTCAGTGGATATGGGGTTCGTTCCCGGCGGCCGGGGCAACCGTGCCGTGTGGCCAGCCTAAAGCTAGGGCGCCTGGAAGCTAGCACCGTTTTTTCAACAATCAATGCGCCGATTCTTCCGTGCCGATGGTCACCCAAAGCCCGTTGTCTCTGATACACTTATTCATGTTTGAGATATATGCTTCATCGGGGGACGTAGCTCAGTTTGGTTAGAGCGCTGCCCTGTCACGGCAGAGGTCGCGGGTTCGAGCCCCGTCGTCCCCGCCATTCATTCCATTGGACTTAGGAGTGATAGGCAAGTGACATTCATAGGTATATTAACAAAGATAATGCCCCGATTGGCGGGTTTGCGCATAGATTCCGAGGAACAGGCCTTGGTTTCCTGTCTCTAAAGTACACACACAAAAGATAGCGATGGAATAGCGTTCTTCAGTTCTTTGGTCGAGCGATATACTCCATGCCTTAATTGCTTTTCAGTGCGTATGGCAAACCATCGCTCGACCAGATTGAGCCAACTGCCGAGGTCGGCGTAAAGTGCAAGAGGTGGCTGGGTCTCTTGGCCAACCAGCTGCGAGTCAGCGCGGTTATGAGGGTTCCGTAGTTGTCCAACATCCTATGCACATCCAGTTCGGCTAGAATGTTGGCTTCGATGGTGTCAATGAACTTGCGATACCCCTCGGAACGATGGCGCTGCTGGATCTGCCCAATTCCAGAGCTATTGCGGAGACACTAAAGAATGATCCGAATTCTCCCATAGTTTTCGAAACGGGTCGCCATGGCTGGTGTCGGATGTCGAGTGCGCATTCATGGGATTCCTGACCTCGCTTCTCAAAGTATTCAAGGCAATTCGCACCAATTCGCTGGCATTTTCATAACGTCCGCTGTGAACGCTTGTCAGAATAAAATCGTGCAATTCGGGAGTCAGGTTAACGGTTAGATTCGGCAAGCGACACTCCTTAGGAAATTTGTTGTCATTACGAGAATGAATATGCATCCCCAACTACAGTCTCTATTTGTGAAAATCCACTTGATACTGTGGCCGCGTCCTGGGGAAGCTCGATAGACTCCATTGATTTAGAGGAAACACCGTATTAGGCAGGGAAGCCGCAGCATGCAATCAATGGAGTCGATAATATGTGCTTCGGCTGGAGGAATTGTGACAGTGTGTGGAAGAATATTTTTGAATTATTTTTCCCCCACGTTGAGCGGAAGTCTACTTTTCTAATTTGTTCGCCAATAATAGTCTTTCCGGTGCCATATTTTCGCCTTACTCCCAAGCCCCGGAGGCCACAAATCCGGCCCAGTACCAAGGATGGGTGCTTTTGCCGGCGGCGCGCCGGGCTAGAAGAAGCTTCCGCTCGGCATTCCATAGGGCGTCGGCGGTGGAAGCATGATGGCCCAGCCGCTGGGCATACAACTCATGCATGAACTGGCGGGTCAGGTCGTCGTCCACGGGCCATAATGACATTACCACGCTGCGAGCGCCGGCCACCCGGAAGGCGCGCTCGAGTCCCAGTACGCCCTCTCCGTCGTGCAACTCGCCGTTGCCTGTGTTGCAGGCCGAGAGCACGGCCCAGTCCACGCCGCTCAGGTCCATCATGGCAATCTGCTGGGCGGTGAGGATCGAGGATTCCCGCGCATGCTGATCGTCGGCAAAGACCAGCCCCGAGCGGAGCAGCGGATTGCCGTTTCCGCAACGGCTATCCAGCAGGAAGGCGTGCGTGGCGATATGGAGAACACGACTGCGCGGCGCATCCGCGAGGAAACGCGCTCGCGTCGCCTCTGCGCCGGTTTCCAGCGCGGAGGGTTCGCCGCTATTCCAACGCCGCCAAGCATCGTTGATGTCGTTGACTTCGGCCGCCGTGCCGGGCAGTGGGCGGAATTCAACCTTGTCCAGGTTCTCGCAGGTGATGCTCGCATCCCGCAAGCTGGCTGCAAGCTGTTGATTGGCCGCCGTCTCAAATGCGGGATTGCCGACAGCCAACAGTCCAGCCCTCTCGCGCACACCCTCGGCGGGAACCAGATCGCGCTCACTGGAGAGGATGTGGATCACCGGCCCATGTTCGATCAGATAGCCGTTGCCCTCGGGCAGGGCGCTGAATGGAATCAGATTCAGAACGCCGTCGGGAACTACCAGAGCCAGTTGAGCATCGCCCAATTCGGCGCGCAGCGGGTCCCATACGCGCCGGCGCAGTGCTTCGGCGGCTTCGCGCCAGGCGCGCTCATTGCGTATGGCGCCGAGTCCTCCGGCGCTGGACACAGCATCGGCGCTCGCTCGTGTACGGGTGATTAGTTCATCGATCGGCTGGGCGTCGCCCAGATCGTAGACGTGAGTGATCTGTGATCCGGGCTTGAGCACAAACGCCATGTAAGCCGGGATCATGGTACGTGCGGGATCAACCTTTTCCACGGCATGGCGCTTGTAAGCCACAAAGGAGATGAGCACCGAATGGGCGGGCAGGCTGCGGCACAGGTCTTCCAGGCGGACGGCGCTGGCCCGGTCATCGTTGCGAAAAACAACGCTGCGCTCGGCCAATGCGCGCTCAATCTTCTCCATCCGGCCAGTGGCCTGCAAGATGGCTTCGCTGTTGTCCTGCTTCGCAGACTCTGCCTGCTCAATGGCCAGCAGATCGGCGCGGGCCTGGTCCATTTCTTTGAGCAGGCGCGCAACCTCCGGGTCGTTATTTGCGTTCAGGTTCTTCTGGCGGCGCGCCATCTCGTCGGCCACCAGGGCGCGCGAGCGCACCATCTCCTGGTAGATACCGGCTGAAGGCAGCGCGGGGTGGTTGATAAGAACAGAGAGTGCAATATCCAGGCCTTTCGGACGCTGATCGTTGTAAGCAAGCGCCTGGCGTTCCGGAAGGGTACGGGCCTGAAGCACGAAGCTCTCACGTCCCATTTGCGCGGCCAACAGGCCTTCCTCGATCGCGCGCTGGAGATTTCCTCCCGATGCCAGTGAACGCGCATATCCCGCGTGAAATCTCGCCTGCATATCGACGGTTTCGTGCTTGTTGCCTATGGCAATCTCGTAGCTCTTCCAGGACAGAGGGAATTGTCCAGTGCGGTTGTACATATCGGCCAGGCTGCCGGTGATGCTTTCGAGCATCGGATTGTCCGATCCAAAGTTTCGGCTTATGAGATCAAGAGCGCGGTCGAAATGAGGAATCGCTTTGGAGAACTCCTGGGAGCGGATGTAGTGCACGCCGGCGTTGTTTTCAAAAAAACCCAAATGCGGGTCGTCGGGACGGACGCGCAAAGCAATGGATAGCGCCTCTTCAATGTCCACGCTTGCGCCGGACGTGTCGCCCACGTGGTCCTTCAAGTCAGAGCTGCTGGCGAGTGTCGTGGCCAGATCCCATTCACGCTCGGCGCCGCCCTTTCGCTCGGCGGCAATGGCCGCTTCATCCGCGCGCAGCGCACAGGGGTAGTCTCCCAATGAATTGCAGGCAGAGGCCAGTTCGTCGGCCGCATTGGTAAACTCGATTGTGTCGGGAAACTCCTTCTGCGTAATCTCAAAGGCGCGCTCCGCGAAGGGGCGCCCTTCGGCGGAGCGGCCAAGCAATATATAAACCCCTGAAGTATTGGCCATGGCGTTAGCATAGATTTTGCTGTGCTCGCCGGCCGCGGCCTTTGCAACGTCCAGCTCTCGTTTCACCAGATCTAGCAACTCGGGGGTAGGTTCCTCAAAGCTCATCTTATTGGACACCAGATCGTCCAGCGCCTGGGCCACTTCCACCGTGTTGCCGGGATGCTCAAGTTCGGCCAAGCGCAGTTTTTCGCGCGCCTCGGCAACCTGTTTTATCGGAGATTTGGCGGGCTCAGCCGCCTGCTGCGCGGCGCAACGCAGGCACAGGAGCACAAAGAGAAGAGAAAAGATCAACTTACCCACGGCAATCCGCACTGAAACACCTTTAGAAAGAAATAAATTCATTTGTTGCTCGTTCATATAGCCCTGATGGATTGCTCCGCCAAAGCCATTACTTCGCTGCCGGGATCTTTCCTTCGGCCGCTATGCTCTGACCGGTCAACTCTGTAATCCGGCGGTCCTGCTTCCTCGCCCGGCCTTCGAAATCCCCGCGCAGTGAAATGGTACGCAACAGATATGTGCGGGCCGTGGCCGGATCGTTGCCGGCCAACGCGATCTGCGCCAAAGCATAGAGCGCGCCTTCCTGCTGGGGCGAGTCTCCGGTATCGGCAACCTTGTGCAGAAGTTTAGAGGCCGAGGCAAAATCACCCAGGCGCATCTGGCAGGCGCCGGAGTAGAACTCGGCGGCGCGCGCCTCCGCGCTCTCAGCAGTAACTTGCGAGAGAGCCGCGAGTGCGCCGTGGCAGTCGCCGTCGGCATACTCCTTCATCCCAGCATTAAAGCGGGCATCCAGGCTCTCTCCACGCAGGTTGGGTGCGATAAAGGCCGGCAATGTCAGGTCAGCCAACTGGGAGAGATGAACCGGGGACGGAAAAGTTTGAGCGGGCTGCGCGGCGGATTCCGTTTGCGGGGACGATTTAGGTTGACTCTGAGCTATCGATGGTTGCGCGGGCTTGGTTTCGATGCTTCTGTACATAAGAACACTCATCAATAGCAGCGCAGCAACGGCCCCCATACTCCAACACCACGCCGGCCAGCCGAGTTGAATCCTCGGCTTAGGCTGCCTAGGCGGTGCGACAGGATGGCAGGCAAGCTCCCGGCCAACAGCCTGAATGGCCTGAAGACGGGCTAGGCAGGCCGGGCAATCGAAGTAATGCTCTTCAAATTTCTCCACTTTGGATTCGGACAATGTGCCTTCGATGTAATTAAGCGCATTGAGTTCAGCCGGTGCTCCTCTGCATGAATTCATATCACAACCCTTTCCCTATAGTGGGCTGTAAAATTATTTTGTGACATTCTGGAGATAAATTATCTGAAACTCTTGAGATAAAATTGATGACCTTGCGTGTGGCGCGCACCTTCCTCTGCCGCACTACATCCGGACTCAGTCGCAGTCGCTGAGCGATCGCTCCTGGCTTAAGCCCCTCCACCAGAGTCAATTGCAGAATTGATTGATCTACCAACTCCAGAGTGGAAATGGCTCTCTTGGCCAAGTCCTGCTCCTGTCGTTCCGCAACGGAGTCCGTCGCGGGCGCCAGATCGGGCAGTTCGTCGGGAAACTCCAACGATATAGGGCGGCGTGCGGCACCCTGAAAATGACTGTTCAGAAGATTGCGGGCGATGCCCAGAACAAACGATGAAAGTTTAGCTGCATCGCGGAGCTGTCCGCGCCGTAGAGCGCAGATGGCTTCAATCATCACATCCTGCTGAAGATCGGCGGCTAACTCTGGATCGCGGGTTCGAGCCAGCAGCATTGCCCTGACCTGGGGAAGATATTTCAGGACGAAAGTCTGCTCGGCCTCCCGGACACCAGAGGCGATAGCCAGTACGAGCCGCTCATTTTCCAGAACCTTCTCGATTGCCACTCCTGCGGCTTCCTTGCTGTTTACGCAAGACATATGGTCGCTTTGAAATGATTGCTTACCTGTCATTCTACATAGTTCAGTCATGGCCTGGTAGCCCGAATTGCGTTCTGGCAGGCCACTGGGCTGCGGCAGCAATCAGTTCCCAGGCTGGGAAGCACGGCGACGAGACAGAGAACGCCCGAAATTTGACCTCTGATTTCTTCGGGAAAATTAAGTTCGATACTGGAGACGCGCCTCAGCGATTTTGGGGATTTGCCAGTGGACGGCAGCTATGACGCAGAAAGACCATCTGCTTGGCCGGATCGGGAACGTACCCGCGCAGTTGCTCCTTAAAATCCTTGCCTTTGATGGAGCCTCCGTACTCATAGACATTCCCGGAGCACTCCAGATCGCCATCTATCGAAAACAGCGCGTAGGTGCCTACGGATCCGCCGCTGTAAGAAATCTTGGTGCCGAGAATGTTGTTGTATCTGGTGACAGAGCCTCCGGATTCCAGCGCCTTTACCAGGAGGATATGCAGCGATGCCGAATCTTCAGGCGATAGAGTGCCGGTATCCGGCTCGACGCCCAGTTTGGCCGCCAAACCGTCCGCCAACAGGACAGCGTTGAGGTGAGACGACGCAGAAACTACCGCGGTGACTTCGGTACCCAGCGTTCCATCTGTGTTCTGAGCCGGAGTGGTTCCTGCCGTTGGTTTGGCCGCTAGCGTTTTTGTGTTCTTAGAAGCCGCGGCGCCACCCTCGCTAAGCGCGCCTAGAAAGGCGTCGATATCCGAAATCATCCTCTGGACATAGTAAGCTTTGGCGTCGTCCGTTATTTGATCACTCCCCTTTTCCTCTGCCTCGT
>CAWDQS010000040.1:0-9804 GCA_963804295.1 uncultured Acidobacteriaceae bacterium | reverse complement strand
CGACAACGCCGCCGAGGCCATGCAGGGCAGCTTGCTGCGCGTGCTCAGCGTTGAAAGCTCGCTCAACGAGGACGGCGCCTCTGCCGAGGTTGTGGTCTCCGACACCGGCCACGGCCTCACCGATGAAATCCGCGAGCGGCTCTTTCTGCCGTTCTATTCAACCAAGCAGCGCGGCACCGGGCTGGGGCTATCCATCGCAGCCAAAATCGTTCAGGAGCATGGCGGTTCGCTGCGTGCCGAAGCCAACAGCCCCAAGGGCGCGCGCTTTCTGCTGCGGCTGCCGCTGCTAGAGCCGCCGCCGGAATCGATAACAGAGTCCGCCGCAACGCAAATCAATTCGCCTGGAGGGTCGCACGGATGAATCACATTCTGGTGGTAGACGACGAGGCGGAGATTCGCGCTACTCTCGAGGAGATTTTGCGCGAGGAGGGCTACGGCGTGGCCACGGCAGCCTCCGCGGCTGAGGCGATGACGCTGCTCGAAGACGCGCCCTATGACGTCGTTCTGCTGGACATCTGGCTGCCCGACCGCGACGGCCTCGACGTGCTGGGCGACATTCATCGCCAGGGCGCCGAACAGCGCCCTGAAGTGGTCATCATCAGCGGCCACGGCACCATCGAAACCGCGGTGAAGGCCACCAAGCTGGGCGCATACGATTTTCTCGAAAAGCCGCTCTCGCTGGAGCGCACGCTCATCGTGCTGAAAAACGCCGTTGAAGCGCGGCGGTTGCGCGCGGAGAACCTGGAATTCAAGCGCCAGTTCAATGTGAGTTCGGTGCTCACCGGAGAAAGCGTGCCGGTGAAAGCCCTGCGCCAGCAGATTCGCCTCATGGCGCCCACCAACGGCCGCGTCCTCATCTACGGCGAATCGGGCACCGGCAAGGAGCTGATCGCCCGCGCCATCCACGCCGAGAGCCTGCGGCGAGATCAAATATTTGTTGAGCTGAACTGCGCCGCCATTCCCGAAGCGCACATCGAGGCGGAACTCTTTGGCTACCGGCACGGCGCGCAACCCGGCGGACTTCCCGAGCAGCGCGGCACGCTGGAGCGTGCCAACGGCGGAACGCTATTCCTCGACGAAGTCGGCGACATGAGCCTCAAGACGCAATCCAAGGTGCTCAGTGCGCTCGACGACCAGCAGTTCACGCCCGTTGGCGGCACGCAGCCCATCCGTGTGGACGTGCGCCTGATCGCCTCCACCAACAAGGATCTGGAAGAAGAGATCGCCAAAGGCAACTTCCGCGAAGACCTCTTCTACCGGCTCAATGTGGTGCCGTTCTTTGTGCCGCCGCTGCGCGAGCGCAAGCAGGACATCCCGCTGCTGGCCCGCGAGTTTCTCGCCGAGTTTGGCGGCCAATACGGACGCCCGCGCATGGAGATCGTTGACGATGCGTTGGAGGCGCTGGCCAAATACCACTGGCCGGGCAATGTGCGCGAACTGAAGAACGTAATCGAACGGGTGATGATTCTCAATCCCCGCGCGCTGCGCATCGAGCGCAAGCACCTGCCGCCGCTTACTCACAAAGCCGGCACGCGCTCGACGGAAGAGTTTTCAACATTGCAACAGGCCCGCGACGCCTACGAGCGCGAGTTCATCCTGAAAAAGATCGAAGAATCCCGCAACAACATGAGCCGCGCCGCCGAGCTGCTAGGCCTGGAGCGCAGCCACCTCTATCGCAAGATGAAGGCCCTGGGGATTGCCGTGCGGGAATAGGGGGCAGTTAACCGTCGAAGCGAATGAGCGACTCAACTGATACTCTAAATTCCTAGGTGAATCTCTGGTATGGGTATGCTGGCCACAATCGATCAACTCCCTCTTCAGCACTTGGAAATGCTGTCTCTCATCGACGAGGCAGATCAGGCCTTGCTGCAGCGATTTGCACCAAAGATGGAGGTTAATCGGGACCTAGACCGTAGTCTGGTCAGCTTTCAGGCAAACAGAGAAGAAATTGGGCATCGCTGGTGCAAATACCGCGAAGGATTTTCGGCTTCGCTCATCCGATATGTGATTGACAAAGTTGGAATTTGCGATGGCAAGATTCTTGACCCATTTGCAGGCAGTGGAACAACTCTCGTAATCGCGGCAGAACTGGGTTCTGATGCTGTCGGTATCGAATTACTGCCGAGCGGTGCCGAGATCATCGAGGTGCGCAATGCTGTTTTGAATGCAGACCAGGAAATTTTGACTAAGCAGATTCGCAAGACAATCAAGGAGCGTAAATGGATTCATCCAGGAGCGCGTCAGCCCTTCGCGCACCTCCGCATCACCGCTGGTGCATTTTCAGAGGAGAACGAACGGCAGCTTGAGCGATTCCTCTTTGATGCCACTGCGGAAGAAGATGAGTTACTATCACGGCTGCTTCGTTTTTCTGCAATGTGCGTGCTCGAAGAGATCAGCTTTACGCGCAAGGATGGACAGTACCTGCGATGGGATCATCGATCTGGACGCTGCAGGGGAGAAAAACTCTTCGATAAAGGCATGATTCTGTCATTCGATGAGGCCATTTGCGGAAAATTGACACAAATCGCAGACGATATTGATGGGCGCGTAATCGAACCAACTCTGTTTCCCGTTGAAATGACAAGCATAAAACCGGGCAGGATTGAGTTGAAACTTGGTTCGTGCCTGGATATTCTTCCAGGAATGGAACCGGACTCTATTTCTGGAATTATTACGTCACCGCCATATTGCAATCGATACGACTATACAAGAACATATGCCTTGGAACTTGCAATGCTCGGAACAGGGGAGCAAGGAGTGCGGACCCTCAGGCAAACAATGCTCTCATGCACGGTGGAAAACAAGGACAAGCAGGATCTTCTGAAGAAGTTTGGAACGGCTACATTTCAGGCAGCTTCAGAAGCCATCGAGTCCCAGCATATGCTTAGGCGCGTGATCGATTATCTAGAAGTCTGCAAGAACGACGAGACTATCAACAATCCGGGCATTGTGCGCATGGTAAAGAATTATTTCTTCGAGCTTTCCCTTCTGATCTTTGCTAGTACCTGCGTACTCAAAAAGGGTTCGCCATTCGTTATGGTGAATGATAATGTTCGCTATCAGGGCGCGCATCTGCCAGTTGACCTGATTCTCTCCGACATTGCGGAGAAGGCCGGATTCGATGTCGAGGCCATATGGGTACTGCCGCGCGGTAAGGGCAACAGCAGCCAACAGATGGGTTTACATGGCCGGCAGGAAGTCAGAAAATGCGTGTACATTTGGCGGAAAAGGTGAAAGTCAAATGAAAAATCCCTATCTCCAGCATTTGAAATCCAGCGAAGACCTGCGGACAAGCTACGAGGCTATTCGATCCGGGTTTATATCACTTGCCCTCGAAAAGAATCGTCGCGCGACTCCATTCGTGGCAGAAGCCCGTGCTTTGAAAAGTGAGGCTTCGCAGGCTAAAACTCCATTTGATTTACTTGCGATGAAGCGGATTCGACCGGCGTTACTCACGGCGTCAGGTGTATCCGACAAAGCGCTGAATCATCTCCAGGATATTGACAAGGATCAGGCAATTGCCGAGTTGATTCACAAGTTTCTCGACCCGGCGGGCGCGAACTTCGTGGAGGAACTGGTATTCAGATTTCTACTGACACGCGGGGATACGCTGGGCGGTTCGATGCGGAATGTCGGAGGTTTCATTGCTCAGTGCAGGCTATCTCGCGCAGTGATTGCCTGTCTGAGAATAAGTGGTGAACCTGTACATATGCTCTGCGGAAAGTCTAAGAAGTGGGAGTTGATGCCGACTGAAGATGCCGATCTTGATCGCAACCTACGAGGGCTCAGTTGGAGCCTGGGATCAAACAAACGCTCACTCCTGTTCAATCTGGGCGTACCGCTCGTCGATAACAACATCGATCTCTGTTTGTTTGATTGTTCAACCGCGGATTTGAAAAAGGCCGTGAAAGAACCCGAAAGATATGTCGCGCTAGGCGAGCTGAAAGGTGGCATTGACCCAGCAGGTGCAGATGAGCATTGGAAGACAGCGCGGGCTGCTTTGAATCGGATCGAAGAAGCATTTGCAACAAAGAAATTGAAGCCCCACCTCTTCTACGTGGGTGGCGCAATTGAAGCAAAGATGGCGAACGAAATTTGGGATTGGCTTAAAATTGGAAAATTGAAGAATGCGGCAAACCTCACCGTGGACGATCAGCTTGCATCCATTGCGCGGTGGATTTGCTCAGTTTAGACGCCTTGAATTACGCCGCTTTCTAGACTGTTGATAATTCCATCGCTCAGGGCGTCATGATCCGCTCAGCCAGATCCGGCGCGACCATCTGGAAATGCTTCACGTTCCACGTGTAGATATGCTCGGCTTCGATCTTGCGGGCGCAGGCCAGAAGCAATGCGTCATAGATAATTCCACCGGACAACTTCAGCGCCGCCGTGCGGTGGATTGTTTGCAGGACTTCATCGGCGGTCAAACTGATGCAGTGCAGACTGGTTTTGAAATGCTCCAGAAGAAGCTCTGCTATCTCGGGTCTGAGCCTGAGAGGCGGTTTCATGCCGGTCAGCGCGGCATAAAGTTCGGCTAAGGTAAGCGCGGCGCAAGAGGCCTCGTGAGGAGCAAATTGCAGCAACAACTTGCGGCTGACCTCATGGCGCTGGTCAGCCTCACGCACGGCGGCCACCAGTACGGAAGTGTCGAAAAACGCATTCACTCCAGCCCGCTGCCTTCCAGGATTCGCTCCATGCGCTCGGCGTAGCCTTGCCTAATCACTTCGGAAACATCTTCATTGGTTAGTGTGTTAGGTTCGCCGGAGACGACCCACATCCCGTCCTTCAGGATGAGCTGAGGTTCGGCATGCGCCGGCTCAAAGACCAGCCGGTCGCCGTTGCGTTCTACGCTGAGGCGAGTGCCGGCCACCAGGTGCAGATCGTCACGCAGTTTCTTGGGAACCACGATCCGTCCGGCCTTGTCGATCTCCACAATGGCACTCACAAATACCATTATACCATCAGAAATACCATTTCTAGAAATTGATATGGCCTTTGGGGATGAATCACCATAGCTTATTGCAGATAATTTCCCTTCGTCGGCGCACACTGGCAGAATGAACAAAAATCTCCAAACCCCTATTCGATCTGGCAGCCATCTCCCCGGTCCGTACCCCTGACTCCCACCCCCACCCCCCCTATTTACTGTGAAACTGTGAGACTGTGAGACTCTGGAACTGTGAACTTCATCAAATAACTTGGTTGGTATTGTCGTGACCGAGCGCACTACCATTGCGGTAGCCATGTCCGGAGGGGTAGACTCCTCGACGGTAGCGGCGATGCTCGCTCACCAGGGCGACGGCGGCACTTCAGGCAATCACGGCGTTTCGCGAAATACTGTCGTCGGCCTCACGCTACAGCTTTGGGACCAGACGCGGCTTGCCGGCAAGAACGGCATTCCCGCTGCGGCAGAGACTTCCAAGGCCGGGCGCTGCTGTTCGCTGGATGATGTGTACGACGCCCGCCGCGTGGCCGAGCACTTGCAGATTCCCTACTACGTCGTTAACCAGCAGCAGCGCTTCGAAGACGATGTTGTCCGGCCCTTTGTCGCCGAGTACCTCCGCGGGCGCACACCCATTCCTTGCTCGCTGTGCAACAACCACCTCAAGTTCGACCAGCTTTTGAAGACGGCGCAGAGCATCGGCGCCAGCCGCATCGCGACAGGGCATTATGCAATCAACGAATACGACGCCGGGCGCGGGCGCTGGATTCTCAAGCGGGCCGCGGATTCAGGAAAAGACCAAACCTACTTTCTCTTCGGCCTGACGCAAGAGCAGTTAGCCCGCACGCTTTTTCCTCTGGGTCGAATGACCAAGCCCGAGGTCCGCGAGGTGGCGCGGCAGCACGGCCTGGCGCTGGCCGAGAAGCCCGACTCGCAGGAGATTTGCTTCATTCCCGGCGGCGACTACAAGCAGTTTCTGACGGCTTATCTCGAGGAACAAGGCCGGCAACTGCCGGAAACGGCTGGCGAACTGGTAACTCCCAGTGGAGAAGTGCTGGGCCGCCACGAGGGTATCTTCAACTTCACCGTGGGACAGCGCAAGGGGTTGGGCGTCAGCTCGCCCTCGCCGCTCTACGTGCTGAATATTGACCCAGCTACGCATCGTGTCACACTGGGCGCAGACGAAGAGCTGGCCACCCGCTCTTTGACAGCCCGCGGCCTGAATTGGATTTCCATTCCGGAGTTGACCGCGCCGATGCGCGTGCAGGCAAAGATACGCCACCGTCACGAGCCCGCCTGGGCAACGCTTGAACCGTCCGGGACCGATGAGGTCATCGCCACTTTTGACGAATCGCAGCGCGCCGTTACACCAGGCCAGTCGGCAGTCTTCTATGAAGGCAACGAAGTGGTGGGCGGGGGATGGATCGTATAGAACTGCGCTACGCCGCCCATAAGACAGCGACGTGTTGGCCTGCTGGTTAGAACGCGGCTAGCGCGATTGCGCTCTGGCCCCCCGCAGTGTTTCGATGACCGCCTTGGCCACCGCCAAGATGCTTGAGATCTGCCGCATCGGCCGGCTGACGACATCGGTCACAAAGCCCTGGGCGCGGTCGGCGGTGTCCAGTACGCCGGTGACCATGTGATCCACGCGTCCGCTTTGCGTCCGCACTTTTTCCAGAATCTCCGTCACCGAAGATTGCATCTGCGTGGTTTGTGTGCGCAGCGTGCGCGTAATCTCCACCAGGTCGCCGGCTGACGCTTCAACCTTGGGCGAAACGCGGGTCAAAAATCCCTGCGCGTTGGCAACAAACTCCTGCGCGCTGAAAAGGGTATCCCGCGAGCTGGCAAGGATCTCCCGCGTGTCGTAGATAAGGGGCATGAGCGAGGTACGCAGAGTCCCGATCTCTTTTTGGATGGAGCTGGCCGCCTTGCGCAAGGTGAAGGAGATTGCCAGCAGGATGATGGTCTGCAGCAACATTGCCAGTCCGGTTACAACCGCAAAGGCGAGCAGGATGGTTTGATTGTCCAATTTTGGAATTTGCATGGATGTGGTCTCGCTTAGTAAATCTACAGGCTCTGGTTCTGTCTCTTGCGCGCTCTCCAAACCAAGCCGCATCGTTATCTCCGGAGCCTGCGCTTGAGCCGTAACTAGTCGCAGATCTCCGAGACGGATGGCTGATGCTTCACAGGGCACAATCGTGCCGGTCCAGAGGAGGCCCCGGCAGAATCGCCGGCTCAGCTCTCCTTGGGTTCAGCGGGAGTTGGGGGCGTCTTGTAGGCCTGGCGTCCGGCGGTTGACGCCGGACGCCAGGCCTACAAGACGCCCCCAACTCCCGCTGAACCCAAGGAGAGCTGAGCCGGCGATTCTGCCGGGGCCTCCTCTGGACCGGCACGATTGTGCCCTGTGAAGCATCAGCCATCCGTCTGGAGATCTGCGCGCGGGCCAAGTTACGGCTCAAGCGCAGGCTCCGGAGATAACGATGCGGCTTGGTTTGGAGAGCGCGCAAGAGACAGAACCAGAGCCTGTAGATTTACTAAGCGAGACCACATCCATGCAAATTCCAAAATTGGACAATCAAACCATCCTGCTCGCCTTTGCGGTTGTAACCGGACTGGCAATGTTGCTGCAGACCATCATCCTGCTGGCAATCTCCTTCACCTTGCGCAAGGCGGCCAGCTCCATCCAAAAAGAGATCGGGACTCTGCGTACCTCGCTCATGCCCCTTATCTACGACACGCGGGAGATCCTTGCCAGCTCGCGGGATACCCTTTTCAGCGCGCAGGAGTTTGTTGCCAACGCGCAGGGATTTTTGACCCGCGTTTCGCCCAAGGTTGAAGCGTCAGCCGGCGACCTGGTGGAGATTACGCGCACGCTGCGCACACAAACCACGCAGATGCAATCTTCGGTGACGGAGATTCTGGAAAAAGTGCGGACGCAAAGCGGACGCGTGGATCACATGGTCACCGGCGTACTGGACACCGCCGACCGCGCCCAGGGCTTTGTGACCGATGTCGTCAGCCGGCCGATGCGGCAGATCTCAAGCATCTTGGCGGTGGCCAAGGCGGTCATCGAAACACTGCGGGGGGCCAGAGCGCAATCGCGCTAGCCGCGTTCTAACCAGCAGGCCAACACGTCGCTGTCTTATGGGCGGCGTAGCGCAGTTCTATACGATCCATCCCCCGCCCACCACTTCGTTGCCTTCATAGAAGACTGCCGACTGGCCTGGTGTAACGGCGCGCTGCGATTCGTCAAAAGTGGCGATGACCTCATCGGTCCCGGACGGTTCAAGCGTTGCCCAGGCGGGCTCGTGACGGTGGCGTATCTTTGCCTGCACGCGCATCGGCGCGGTCAACTCCGGAATGGAAATCCAATTCAGGCCGCGGGCTGTCAAAGAGCGGGTGGCCAGCTCTTCGTCTGCGCCCAGTGTGACACGATGCGTAGCTGGGTCAATATTCAGCACGTAGAGCGGCGAGGGCGAGCTGACGCCCAACCCCTTGCGCTGTCCCACGGTGAAGTTGAAGATACCCTCGTGGCGGCCCAGCACTTCTCCACTGGGAGTTACCAGTTCGCCAGCCGTTTCCGGCAGTTGCCGGCCTTGTTCCTCGCGATAAGCCGTCAGAAACTGCTTGTAGTCGCCGCCGGGAATGAAGCAAATCTCCTGCGAGTCGGGCTTCTCGGCCAGCGCCAGGCCGTGCTGCCGCGCCACCTCGCGGACCTCGGGCTTGGTCATTCGACCCAGAGGAAAAAGCGTGCGGGCTAACTGCTCTTGCGTCAGGCCGAAGAGAAAGTAGGTTTGGTCTTTTCCTGAATCCGCGGCCCGCTTGAGAATCCAGCGCCCGCGCCCGGCGTCGTATTCGTTGATTGCATAATGCCCTGTCGCGATGCGGCTGGCGCCGATGCTCTGCGCCGTCTTCAAAAGCTGGTCGAACTTGAGGTGGTTGTTGCACAGCGAGCAAGGAATGGGTGTGCGCCGGGGAGGTACTCGGCGACAAAGGGCCGGACAACATCGTCTTCGAAGCGCTGCTGCTGGTTAACGACGTAGTAGGGAATCTGCAAGTGCTCGGCCACGCGGCGGGCGTCGTACACATCATCCAGCGAACAGCAGCGCCCGGCCTTGGAAGTCTCTGCCGCAGCGGGAATGCCGTTCTTGCCGGCAAGCCGCGTCTGGTCCCAAAGCTGTAGCGTGAGGCCAACGACAGTATTTCGCGAAACGCCGTGATTGCCTGAAGTGCCGCCGTCGCCCTGGTGAGCGAGCATCGCCGCTACCGTCGAGGAGTCTACCCCTCCGGACATGGCTACCGCAATGGTAGTGCGCTCGGTCACGACAATACCAACCAAGTTATTTGATGAAGTTCACAGTTCCAGAGTCTCACAGTCTCACAGTTTCACAGTAAATAGGGGGGGTGGGGGTGGGAGTCAGGGGTACGGACCGGGGAGATGGCTGCCAGATCGAATAGGGGTTTGGAGATTTTTGTTCATTCTGCCAGTGTGCGCCGACGAAGGGAAATTATCTGCAATAAGCTATGGTGATTCATCCCCAAAGGCCATATCAATTTCTAGAAATGGTATTTCTGATGGTATAATGGTATTTGTGAGTGCCATTGTGGAGATCGACAAGGCCGGACGGATCGTGGTTCCCAAGAAACTGCGTGACGATCTGCACCTGGTGGCCGGCACTCGCCTCAGCGTAGAACGCAACGGCGACCGGCTGGTCTTTGAGCCGGCGCATGCCGAACCTCAGCTCATCCTGAAGGACGGGATGTGGGTCGTCTCCGGCGAACCTAACACACTAACCAATGAAGATGTTTCCGAAGTGATTAGGCAATTTTGCGCCAAGACACCATGGAGCAAATCCACGATG
>CAWDQS010000039.1:0-20039 GCA_963804295.1 uncultured Acidobacteriaceae bacterium | reverse complement strand
AGATACCGATAACGGCTTTGTTGAAGATGCCGCGATACTTCTGTTCCGCCTCCCGGAGAGCTTCCTCCATCTTTTTACGCTCAGTGATGTCATGGCCTGCGCCCGCGATGCCAATGATATGGCCATCGCGGTCGAGCAGCGGCACCTTCGTCGTAAGGATGTGAATCTCGTTCCCTGCGCTGTCGATGCCTTTCTCTTCACGGTTGTATAAAGGTTGCCCTGAACGAATCACGCCCTGCTCGTCCTCATAGAAAGCGGTGGCCATCTCGCGTGGAAAATAGTCGAAGTCGGTTTTTCCCAGCAGCTCTTCCGGCGTCTCCACTCCGACCACTCGAGCCACGTGAGAATTTGCCACCAAAAACCGGCTCTCGAGGTCTTTCACATACATGAAATCCGGGACGTTGTCGATCAGGGCGCGGAGTATCCTGCGCTCGTTGTCCAGCAGCGTCCTTTCCGCCAGCAGGCCTTGATTGGCCTCGTCGGCCATCGCATTGGCTTTCTGGAGGCTGGCTTCCGCTTGCTTGTGCGGAGTGATATCACGAAAGAACCACACCCGGCCCAGACAGATGCCTTCTATATTTTTCAGTCCCGTGGAATGCCGTTCGAGAGTCCTGCCATCCTTCAACCGGATTTCGCAATGATCCTCTTCGTCAGGATGATCATAGAGTTCCTGAACACGCCTCACAAAGGATTCAGGGTCTTCCAGGAGCTCAAGGACCGGCAGCATTAAAATCCGATCCTCGGACCCGATCATGCCATGGTGCAGGGGATTCTGAACATTTGAATCGTCCAAACCCCAGATGTCTAAAAACCGCCTATTGCATGAAACTACGATTCCCGCTTGATTGACGGCAAGAATACCTTCCAGGGTCTCGGCTTGTATGGACTGAATGAGCGAGAGTTCAAACTGGCGAGTCTGCTCAACCCGATTGCGCTCCGTGATGTCGGCGCAGAGTCCGATGTGGCCCAGAAACTCGCCGCTCGACGAGAATATCGGTTCAGCGAACACCCCCAGGAGCCGCCACTCGCCTTCAGCTTTCCAGAATCGAGCTTCCAGGCTGAGGGTTGAGCGGTCGCCAACTGCGCGACTGAATGCTTCCAGGATCCTAGGCGTATCGTCGGGGTGAAACATCAACCTGCGCTTGCTGCTTATCAACTCGTCTTGCGTCATCCCGAAGAACTGACAACATGCCTTGTTGGTGTAATAAAAATCGCCCTCTGCGTTGGTCGCCCACATCATCGATGGGCAACTGTCCGCGATCCTTCGGAAGCGTTCCTCACTGTCGCGCAGAACCCCATTTGTCCGTTTGTGTTCCTCCTCCGGGCACTCCGCGAAGCATTTTGGAGTGTCACAGCCTGCCGGGATCGGAACCATTCCGTTCATTGGGACAACCTCATGCGCGCGTGGGCAAAGTACTACCCGCGCGAGCAAAGTACTATGAGAGGATTATCGGCAGAAGACGCGTTTTCTGCATGTCACCGGCGGGTTACGCCAGGAATTATTGAAGAACCCTATTTCGCACCTGATCGATTGAGAAGACCGTGCCGATGAAATGTTTGGGCCTCTGCGCATTTTTACAACGCGCCGGGGTCTCGACGGCGCTGCTTGATGACTCCGGAAGGATGGATTTGCCGGCTGGACGAAGCCGCGTCAAGCGCCGGAAATCACAGGAACGGTGGTTACGGGACAATGCAAAAATGCTATTGCATGGAGTTTGCATGATAGTCGACAAAATACTGTTCGTGGACGACGAACCAGCTGTCCTGGACGGCTACAGGCGCATGCTGCACCGGGAGTTCGAGGTGGACACGGCGGTGGGCGGGGAACTGGGTCTGACGACGATTCACGAGAACGGTCCTTACTCCGTCGTCATATCCGATATGCGGATGCCGGGCATGAACGGCGCGGAATTTCTATTTCAAGTACGCCAGAAGTCGCCGGAGACAGTCAGAATGCTGCTCACCGGAGGTACAGACCTTAATGCGGCCATCGACGCAGTCAACAAGGGCAACATCTTCCGTTTTTTGACGAAGCCATGCACGAAGGAGACGCTTGTAGAGGCTATTCACATCGGCCTGACTCAGTATCAATCAGTTATGACGGAGAAGAAACTTGCCAAGAAGGCCCAGGTCATCGAAGAATCCAGGAGCGAACCCGCGGATATCTGCCAATGGGATAACCATCAGGGCCCCACGGGACTGCCGGGACCGACACAGGTCCGAAGTCTGCTCGCTCCACTCTTGGGAGTAGATACCCTCAGCTATGTCGTATTGTTTAAGCTGTCAATGCTGCAAACCGTGGAGCAGCGTTATGGTGAGGAGGCGGCCGGCGAATACCTGAACTCCGCAGCGCGATTTCTGATCGAGGCTTTGCGATCGGACGATAAGCTCTTTCACTGGGACAGAGATGTTCTGATGGCGGTGGTGCGGCGAAATATCTCTCATGGCGCCTTGCGCATGGAGGTTGATCGCCTGACATTGACCAGCCGCGGACAAGTAATGAATGTGAATGGCAAGAGCATCATGATCGCTTGCCCATTAGCCTTCGATCTGCTGCCAGTATCGCAGTTTTCATCTTTAGACGATATGCTCACTGTATTCAATGCCAAGTCAGTCGGGATGATTTAGGGCAGAGAACCACTCCCATCCCGCCCACGGTCTCCCTATTCCCTGATCCCCGACCCTCCGCCGCCCCTTTCCCACAATGCGGTCCGGATGTCACAATGGATTAACGATTCATTTTTCAGCTTTTTTGGGCGGAGGGAGTACTGCGATGGCAAATGTGTCTGGAGTGGAAGCGGTGAAGGAGTTGTCGGCGGGGGGGCGGGTTCATGCCAATCTGTGTGCGGCTGAACTGGTGGAAAGGTCGCTGAAGCGCGGCGAGGGGCAGTTGGCGGCCAATGGCGCGCTGGTGGCCGTGACCGGGGCGCGGACGGGGCGGAGTCCCAAGGACAAGTTCACCGTGGACGACGCGGTGACGCACGGTGTGGTGGATTGGGGCAAGGTGAACAAGCCGTTTGCGCCGGAGAAGTTTGGGGCGCTGCTGGAGCGGGTGGTGGAGCACCTGAAGGGCCGCGAGCTCTTTGTGCAGGATTTGTATTGCGGCGCGGATGCGGCTTACCGGCTGCCGATCCGGGTGATTAGCGAGTATGCGTGGCACGCGCTGTTTGTACGGGATCTGTTTGTACGGCCCGAGGCGTCGGCGCTGGCGACTCATGCACCGGAGTTTATTGTGGTGGCCGCGCCGGAGTTCGAGGCCGTGCCGGAACGGGATGGGACGAATTCTAAGGCATTCATTCTGGCGGATTTTACGCGCAAGATTATTTTAATTGGCGGGACGAAGTACGCCGGTGAGATGAAGAAGTCGATCTTCGGTGTAATGAATTTTATTGTGCCGAACAAGGATGTGCTGCCCATGCACTGCTCGGCGAACGTGGGCGCGGATGGCGTGACGGCGCTGTTTTTCGGACTATCGGGCACGGGCAAGACGACACTCTCGGCGGACCCGGCGCGGCGGCTGATCGGCGACGACGAGCACGGCTGGGGGCCGACGGGAGTTTTCAACTTCGAGGGCGGCTGCTACGCCAAGTGCGTGGACCTGACCGAGGAGAAGGAGCCGCAGATTTTCAGGGCGATTCGCTTTGGGAGTGTACTGGAGAATGTGATTCTGGACGCGGATCGGAAGCCGGATTACTTCGACATTCATCTGACGGAGAATACGCGCGCGGCTTACCCGGTGGACTTCATTGAGAACGCAGTGATTCCGGGAGTGGGCGGACATCCGCGCAATGTTATGTTCCTGGCGGCGGATGCGTTTGGAGTGCTGCCGCCGATTTCGCGGCTGACTCCGGAGCAGGCGATGTATCACTTTTTATCGGGGTACACGGCCAAGCTGGCGGGGACCGAGACGGGCGTCAAGGATCCGGCGCCGGAGTTTTCGGCTTGCTTTGGCGCGCCGTTTTTGCCGCTCGCCCCGCGGGTTTATGCGGAGATGCTAGGCAAGCGGCTGACACAGCAGAAGGCTTCGTGTTGGCTTGTCAATACTGGTTGGTCCGGCGGAAAGTTTGGCGTCGGAAAGCGCATGAGTTTGAAGATTACGCGCGCGCTGGTGAATGCGGCGCTGGACGGGAGGTTGATGGAGGTGGAGTTTCAAACCGAGGCGGCCTTCGGGCTGAGCATCCCGGTGAGCTGCCCCGATGTTCCGGCGGAGATTTTGAATCCGCGCAACGCGTGGGCCGACAAGGCAGCTTACGACAAGACGGCGGCGGAACTGGCGGCGCGTTTCGAGGAGAACTTCAAGCAGTTCGATGCTTCAGAGGCGATCAAGGCGGCTGGACCGAAAGCGAAGTAAGCAGAGGCAAAACAAGAGGGGCTTCGATCGGGCTAGTGGCTTGATCGAAGCCCCTTTTGTCTTGGTCGGGATTCAAAGGAAAAGCTTCCTTCAGAAATCGCGGCCGGCATCCGGCAGACGTATACTGGAACTGTGCGTAACAGGTAGCATCCGCGCCGCTTGCGGAGCTGCACTGGAGAATCGTCATGAGTCTTATCCAGCTTCCCGCCCGAGAAGCGTCTTCCGCAGCGGAGAAAGTAACCGCGCAAACTCTTCTTGATAGAAAGCAAGCCCGACAGCCGATTTCGGCGCTAACCGCTTATGACTATCCCACTGCGTGGATTGTCGATCAGGCCGGCATTGACATGATTCTTGTCGGCGACTCGCTGGGCATGGCGGTGCTCGGTTACGACAGCACTCTGCCTGTCACCATGGAGGAGATGCTGCAACCCACGCGCGCCGTTCGCCGCGGTGTGCGCCGCGCGCTGCTGGTGGCCGACATGCCCTTCGGCTCCTATCACGCCTCCACCGAGCAGGCCATCGTCAACGCGACGCGCTTCATCAAGGAGGCCGGTGCCGAAGCTGTGAAGATCGAAGGCGGGCGCAATCGCGCCGCTCTCGTCGCCGCGCTCACACAGGCGGAGATTGCCGTCGTCGGCCACATTGGCCTCACGCCGCAGTCGGTGCATCGCATGGGCTACCGCGTGCAGGGTAAAACGACCGCCGAGATCGACCGCCTTCTCGCGGACGCGCAGGCTCTGGAAGAAGCTGGCGCCATCGCTATCGTGCTGGAGTGCGTTCCCCGCGAAGTGGGCGGCCAGATCACCGCCGCGCTCACCATCCCCACCATCGGCATTGGCGCGGGTCCAGAGTGCGACGGGCAGATTCTGGTCTTCCACGATCTAGTCAATCTCACTGGCGCAACCCCTGCCAAGTTTGTTCGCCGCTATGCCGACGCGACCACGCTATTCTTCGAAGCCATTCGGCATTATGCCAACGATGTCCGCGACGGCGCTTTTCCAGCCGATGCCGAGAGCTACCACCTTCCCAGCGAAACCGGCGCGGAGCTTTTACAGAGCGAGCCGCTAATACGCAGCCTACGTTGATATTTTGTTACGACCAATCGAATGAAACACGCTGATTAACTCCATGCGCATAATCACTGCCATTGCCGAGATGCAAGCCGCCGCACGCGAACTCCGCCGCGGCGGCACACTCGCCCTTGTGCCCACCATGGGCGCACTGCACGCCGGCCATCTCTCGCTCATCAACGCGGCGAAGCGCGACTGCACCCACGTGGCCGTCAGCATCTTCGTCAATCCTCTTCAGTTCGGTCCCAACGAAGACTTCAGCCGCTACCCGCGCACCTTTGAGGCCGATTGCGCCGCGCTGACTGCCGCAGGCGTGGATATTCTCTTCGCACCATCCGCCGAAACATTGACGCCCAGCGGCGCAACCACTTTCATTGAGGTTGTCGGCATCAGCGACCGACTGGACGGAGCACACCGCCCCGGCCACTTTCGTGGAGTGGCTACCATCGTCGCCAAGCTTTTCCACATTATTGAGCCCGACCGCGCCTACTTCGGACAGAAGGATGCCGCGCAGCTTGCCGTCCTCCGCGCCATGGTTCGCGATCTGAATTTTCCCGTGGAAATCGCCGCCTGTCCCATCGTGCGCGAGACGGACGGCCTGTCCCTCAGCTCACGCAACCGCTATCTGACGGCAGAGCAGCGCACACGCGCCACCATCCTGCATCGCGCGCTTGATGCGGCCACCGATCTCCACACGCAAGGCGAGCGCAACTCCCAGGCGCTAATTGCAACCGTGCAGCAGATATTCGAAACCGAGCCCACAGTCATCATGGAATACGCCGCCGTGGTTGATCCAGATACGCTGCTTCCGCTGGCGGACACCTCACGCGGCGCGCTGATCGCCGTCGCCGCGCGCCTGGGCGAAACGCGGCTGATTGACAACCACCTCATAGGAGCAGTCCATGCCTAGCCCGCATCCCTTCAAAGTCACGCTCGGAGTTACCGGCGGCATTGCGGCATACAAAGCCGCCGAAATTGTTCGCGCCTTGCAGCAGCACTCGCTCGACGTGCATGTGGTGATGACGCGCGCCGCCGAAGAGTTTGTCCGGCCGCTTACCTTCGCCGCGCTTACCGGGCACAAGGTCATTACTTCGATGTGGGAGACGGATGCGTACGAAGGCGGAAGCATCGAGCACATCTCCGAAGCTGAATCGACTAACCTGCTCTTAGTAGCTCCAGCCACCGCGCACACGCTGGCCAAATTAGCGCACGGGTTGGCCGATGATTTTCTCTCGACCCTCTACCTCGCCACCACTGCGCCGGTTATGGTTGCTCCGGCGATGAACGTGAACATGTGGAATCACGCCGCCATCAAGGCTAATCTTGCCACGCTGAGCCAGAGAGGCGTAGAAATCATCGCGCCGGGCAGCGGCTACCTGGCTTGCGGCATGACCGGCAGCGGACGGCTTGCAGAGATCGACGAGATCGTCCGCACCGTGCTCGCCTACATTCAGCGCCTCGATAAGAACGATCTCGCGGGTGAAACGGTGCTGGTCACCGCTGGCGGCACGCGTGAGCCTATCGATCCGGTGCGCTTTATCGGCAATCGCTCCAGCGGCCGCATGGGCTATGCGCTGGCTGAAGCCGCCAGATCGCGCGGCGCGAAGGTTATTCTCGTCAGCGCGCCCACTGCGCTCGCTACGCCCGCCGGCTGCGAACGCATCGACGTGACCACCGCGAGCCAGATGCACGAGGCCGTCCTGGCTCACCTTTCGCAAGCCACTTTGGTGATCAAAGCCGCTGCCGTTTCCGACTTCCGCCCCACTTCCGCAGCCGCGCAGAAGCTGAAGCGAAGCGGCCCGCTTACGCTCATGCTTGAACCCACGGAAGATATTGCGCAGAGCGTCGCGGCCCACCGCAATCCCGGCACATTGTTGATCGCCTTTGCCGCCGAGACCGCCAGCGACACGCAAGAGCTCATCCGCAACGCGCGAGAGAAGCTGGAGCGCAAGGGCACGGACGCCATCATCGCCAACGATGTCTCCCAACCCGGCCTAGGCTTCGACTCGGAAGAGAACGCCGCAATCTTCATCACCGCGACAAACGAAGCCGCCTTCCCGGCACAATCAAAGTCCAGCCTCGCGCATCACATTCTGGATGAGGTCATGCAGTTGCGCGCGGTTGCGCCGCTCCGGTCTTCCTGAACTTTCCACGACGCTCCAGATGGATGAAATTCCTGGGACGCATAAGATGTTCCAGGTAGCGGGATTTCATTTGCTTGCTGGCCATGAATTGCTTAACGGGCGGCAGCTTGAGAATCACGCCGAGGATGGCGGCCATGGCGCGATGGTTCCACTGGGCCTGATTGTCGAAGATGAGGTTCTGCAACTGGCCGCGCTCGATGGCCATGAGCACGGCGCGATGAGCGGTGGTGACGGGGGTGAGCACACGCTGCTTGCGGGCTCGGAGCTTGATTCCGCCGTTGGGACAAGCGCGGACGCAGACGCCGCAGCCCAGACAGAGGGATTCGTCGAGGCGCGCCTTTTTCCGCTTGGGCTTGTGCGGGTCGTTTGCCGTGACGAGCGCCATGGCCTCGACCGGGCAAACCTCCGTGCATTTTCCGCAGCCGTTGCAGGACTCGGCGCTGAGTTCCGGAAAAAAGTTGGTGGTGGCGATGGGGTTGAGAACGGCGAAGCGCTTGGCGGCGAGCATGGCCTCGCAGCAGCATCCGCAGCAGTTGCAGATGAAGCCCACGTGATTTTGGACGTTCTCGCCGAATTGGACAAGATTGTGCGAGACGGCTTTGTCAAGCAGAGCTATACCCTCGCTGACATCCACCTGGCGCGCGATGCCGTGCTTGATGAGCGACTGAGCGGCGCCGTTGAAGGTCATGCAGATGTCCATGGGGGCGGAGCAGGATTTGCCCAGGTGATGCATCTTGTGACGGCAATAGCAGGCGCCGATGCCGCGGTGCGAGGCGGTGCGGATCACTTCGCTGGCGCGCTCGTAGTCCATCACGGTGAGCGTGCTGTCGCCGGCCATCGAGTTCTCGTTGACAAAGACGCGGCCGAGCTGAGTCTCGCCGCCAGCGAAGAGGTTGCGGACAAAATCCTCTTCGACGTTGAGGTACTGATAGAAAAGCTCGGCGAGCAGTTTCTGGTCGTAGCTGTTGCCGATGCGCATCATGGAAAACTCAAAGAAGCCGGCCATGGGCGGAGGCAGGACAAAGATCTGCTCGCCGTGAATCTCCATGTCCAGCAACATACCGCGGGAGGCAAGAGTTTCAAGGATGTTTTGGGATTCGGCGGCGGGCTTCTTCCAGATTTTAGCGGCGGCGGCGGCGTTGAATGGCTTGATGGGCAGCAGCGCGACCAGGGCCGCCTCATCGCGGGTGAATAGGATCGCAAGAATGCGGAAGAGAAGCTCAGAGGGCGGCGCGCCCTGCGGAAAAAGGTTGAGCCGGTCGGAGAGCGACTGGTAGCCGTTCCTGAGGGTCGCGTGGGACATTGGTGGCCTCTGGAGTGGAAGAATTATGCGCTCATTCTACACGCCGGCGCGAAGAGGGCGCCGGCTTCCGCCTTGCAGCGCTAGAAGGCGGCGGCACGGGCATTTTCTGCGCGATTCAGCGCGCGACCAACTGGACCGGACCGAGCAGGCCCGATGAAGCCGGATGCAGCGCTTGCGCATTGAAAGGGCTTTGACGCTCCGGCGTTGCGTCCACCTCGATCACCAGATCGTTGGAGCCTGGCTTGAGAGCGCGGGTTACGTCCCAGCGATAGGGCTGCCATGCGCGTGCGCCCAACTCTTTTCCGTTGAGGGTGACGCGCGCGTAGTCGTTGACGCTGGCAATCTCCAGATAAACGTGTTTGCGGGCAGGCGCTTTGACGGCGGTGAAGTGCCGGTGATACGTGGCGGGGCCGGCAAAGCTGCTCGTACCCAATTCTTCCCAGGATTTTAAAGCGGTGGTCAACTGCTTGCCGTTCAGGTCGAGCAGCCAGTCACCGTTCAGCTCCATGAGAAGAGTGGCATTGGCAAAGGACGGCTCCGGCGCGGCAATATTTTTGGGCAGCGGACCGACGACAATCACCTTGGCTTCATAAGGGCCGAGCGTGAGGGGAATCCGCACCGCATCATTTTCATAGGTTGCATCCGCAAGGAGATGAATTTCGCCGGCGCCGAGATCCCAGGCCTGCGCCCTGCCGTGTCCCGCGATGGTGGCCACGCGCGACTCCAGCTTGTCGCTCTCATTGAAAAAGTAGTACATGTCGCCATCGCTCCAGGCGCGATGGGTGTAGGTGAGCCGGGGAAACGCGGCATCCAGCTTCACGTCGGGGTTGGGAAGCGCCGCAAGGACCTGCGGCGTGATGTCGCCGGAAGGCTCAATCAGCGTGGCGAAGCTCAGGTCAGGCGTCTCTTTGGCGTCCATGAAGGTGCGGTCGAGGATCAGGCGCGGGGTTTTGCCGACGAAGATCACCTTGCCGCCGGATTTTGCAAATGCGCTCAGACGCTCAAGTCCGGTGCGCGTAATGACGGTCATGGAAGGCAATACGACGGCCTTGTAGACTTGGCCGCTGAGATTCTTAAAGCCGCCGTTTTCCAAAGAGGCCACCGAAGAGAGAGACTGCTCGTCAAAGTAATCCCAGTCGACCTGGTGTTCGAAGAGCTGCCAGCCAAGTTTGGTGGTGCTGCGGTCGGATTCCTCCGCATCGTCGCCGCCCAACCAGATGCTGTTGCCGGGATGGTAGAGGGCTACCTGCGCGGCGGGGCGGCCGATGGCCATCAGATAACCCGCGCGGTTGGCGTACCAGGCAATCATCGCAGCCTGCGGCGGCACCGGGGGCGGAGGGCCAACCGCGGCCTCGCCGGTGGGACCGCGTTGCAAGACGGGAACGCGGATCTGCAGCGCGTTCACCCCGCGCACCGCTTGAAAATCCAACTGGTACTTGCCGTCAACACCGACTCCGCCGCCCTCTTCAGCCCATACCTTTGGCTTGCCGAACAGATGCGCCGCCGAGGAGGCCAGCTTGGGGAAGTTGTTGTTGATCTTCCAGACGCCGTCGGGCTGATGCACCAGACTCGGAATCAGCTGGTCAAGATTGTCGATTCCCGGCACCTGCACATAGCGCTCGTCGCGGAAATAATCTCCTTCGCTGTGTTCCAGATCCAGCATTCTTTCTTCGTGGTTGAGATGGACCAGATATTCGACGTTGTATTTTTTGGCCCAGGCGGCCTGCTCGCCGAAGAAGGAGCTGCGGAAGATGCCGCTCCATACGTCATAATAGTCGGCGTTGGCGCGGCGCGACTGCTCGGTAAGCTGGTGAGAGAACCACTGCGGAATATAGGGCGTGAGATCATAGCCCTTTTGCTGCTTGAACTGTTCCAACAGCGTGGGCGTCCAGGGAATGCCGCTGCTCCAGTCCGGCTCATCGCCGAAGAAGCCAAGGACAATCTTGCCGAACTGGTCGCCGACGGCGGCTCTGTAGGTTTCATGCACGATGGAGAGGAAGGCGTCGGTGGCCTTGGGGTCAAGGTAGTCGATGATCGAGTAGGTCGCATCCTTGGCGCGGGTTCCGTCCGCGCGATTGAAGTTTCGCGTGGGCGAGCTGAGGTAGACGTGGCGCACAAACTGGACCTGCCAGTTGTAATGCGGCTCGCGAGGCGTGGAGCCTTCGTTGGGCGTGAGCCACTTGAGCTGCAAATCGGCAGGGACAGGGATGGGAATCATCTGCTTGATCTTCTGGCTGGTGTCGGTTTCGATGGCCATGATGGCCAGCGTGTCGGGAGGCACGGGCATGGTCAGCGTTTGGCCGGGCTGCACGCGCACCTGAATATCCGCGACGATATCCTGCATCCCGAGCTGCGGGTAGCGCTCCGTGATATAACCGCCGGCAAAACCGCTGGGATAATCCGACTCGTCCTGAATCCACAGCCGCATGTTGCGCTTGGCCGCCTCCGCGACGGTGAACTTCACCTGGTCCATATGCTCCGGCGAAAGGTACTTGCCCTCGCCCGGCGAGCGCCGCCCCGGTGACAGATTCACGATGAAGATGCCGTTGGCCGAGAGGCGGTCGAAGTCACGGACGATTCTCGCACGAACTTCCTGGGGGTCGGCGCCGTTCCAACTGGCAAAGGGCTGGATGGCTCCGTACTCACGCGGGGGCGCTTTGAAATTGGCGGCGGCCTCGGTTACGGATGGCGCCGTAATCTCCTGCCAGGGGTGCTGCGCGAACACTGCCGGGGCCAGAAGCGGCAACAGGAAGAACGCATGGATGGACTTCATCAGGAATCTCCTCGCTGAATCGGATTCGTTCGAATTGTACCGCTTGCGGAGTGCTGGGCGAAAGAACGGTGTTGGCGGGTCAGGTCAAAGGGTAGCGGACACGGAGGAGGGTGAGGGCTTCAGCGGGCGTGGCGATTGTGCCTTCCAGTTGCGCGTCCTCGACGGCGCGAAGCATTTCCTTGAAGACGGCGCCGGGCTGGTAGCCGGCGGCGATCAACTCGCGGCCGGTGAGGAGCGGCGCGGGGCGGACGACTTGCTCAGGCATGGTTTCATAGCGCTCGCGGACAAAGTTCCAGTGGTCGAGATTGCCGCTGCCGGCCAGGCAATCCATGCGATGCAGCGCGAGGTGCAGGGGAAAGTTTTCCAGGCGGAAAAAGCGCTTGAGGGTGGAGGCCTTCATGTTCCGGGCGTCGGCAAAGCGCATGTGGTTCTCGACGAGCGAGAGAATTTGATGGGTTTCATCGTTGGAGAAGCGGAAGCGGCGGCAGATCTCCGCTGCGATGGCGACGCCGACATCCACGTGGCCGTTGAAGCGGATGCGGTCAGCGCGCATGAAGGTGGGCGGCTTGCCCACATCATGCAGCAGTGCGCCCCAGGCGAGGGTGAGCTGGCAGCCTGCGCCGAGTTGCGCGAGCAAAAGCAGGGTGTGCATCCAGACGTCGCCCTCGGGATGAAACTGCGGCGGCTGCTCGACTCCCTTCATGCGGGCGATTTCAGGGAGGACTTCAACGAGGAGACCGGTTTCGTCTAATAATTCAAAGGCCCGGCGAGCTCGACCCTCGGTAAGCATTTTGGTCAGCTCGTTGCGGACGCGCTCGCGGCTAACGGCTTTGGTTTTGGGGGCCAGGCGGCGCATGGCGGAGGCTGTGGTGGGATCGATTTGGAAACCGAAGCGGGCGGCGAAGCGCACGGCGCGCAACATGCGCAGGTGGTCCTCTTCAAAGCGCTCATTGGGCTCGCCGATGGCGCGAATGATGCCGGCTTCGAGGTCGGCGAGGCCGCCTACGGGATCGATCAGTCCTACGCGGAGTCCTGCGCGGACGGCGAATGTTTTTTCTTGTGAATCGATCAAAGAACTTGAAAGCTGCGAGGGGTCGAGGAGCAGGCCGTTGATGGTGAAGTCGCGGCGGCGAACGTCCTCTTCGGCGCTGGTGGTGTAGCGAACGGCGTCGGGATGGCGGCCATCGGAGTAGGCGCCATCGGAGCGGAAGGTGGCGACTTCCGTGACCACATACCTCGATTTGTCCGACTCCTGCTCTGCGGCGCAAGCCGCGTCTGCCGCACCGCAGGTGCCTACCAGCACTACGCCAAAGTGCGCTCCGACGGCAAAAGTGCGCGGAAAAAGGTTGAGGACGATGTTGGGCGTGGCGCTGGTGGCTACGTCGTAGTCCGAGGGCTCGCGGCCCAGGAGCAGGTCGCGGACGCATCCGCCGGCGAGATAACTTTCATGGCCGGCGGCGCGCAGGGCGGCGATGATCCGCAGAGCTGCATCGAATTGTGGTGTGACGGCGAACATGGTTGCTACATTCATTGTCGCTCGCACACCCGCTAAACTAAATAGATGAGCGAACGCGGGCTGATCCTGGGCATTGAATCCTCTTGCGATGAGACGGCTGCGGCTGTCGTGGAGCGGGGGGAGCGGACGCTTTCGTCCATGGTGGCGTCGCAGATTGCGACGCACGCGCGCTACGGCGGTGTGGTGCCGGAGTTGGCCAGCCGGGAGCATCTGCGGGCCATTGTGCCGGTGGTGCGCGCGGCGCTTGCGGATGCTGGAATCACGCTGGCGGATCTGGATGCGATTGCTGTAACCGCCGGGCCGGGATTGGCGGGGGCGCTGCTGGTGGGGATTACTTACGCCAAGGCGCTGGCCTTTGCACAAGGGTTGCCGCTGATTGCCGTCAATCATTTGGAAGGGCATATTCATGCGGTGCTGCTACAGGGGATGCAGGGCGCGCGGAATTTTGTTGAGGATGAGACGGAGGGCGAGGATTCCCACCCTAGCCGCAACAACAAAGACGCGGCGAGGATGGGGCACCCACTTTCTTTTCCCAATGAGGAGGCACTAGCTCTTGTGGTTTCCGGGGGGCACACGCACCTTTATCTTGCGCGGCAGGAGAATGGTGCGTGGAGTTACAGGCTTGTGGGACGGACGGTTGACGACGCAGCCGGCGAGGCCTTCGACAAGGTGGGCAAGCTGCTGGGCTTCGGCTATCCCGGAGGGCCGTGGATCGATGCGCTGGCTCGTTTTGGCAATCCTAAGGCTGTGCCGTTCGCTTTCGCACAAATCAAACAAAAAGTACACCTGGGCGGTAAGCCCCCAAGAACCAAGGCTGCCAAGACCGCGCCGATTGCCGATCTCGACCCGCGATTCATGTTTTCATTTTCGGGGATCAAGACGGCGGTGCTGCGATACGTGGAGCTGCATGGTTTACGGGACGAGGCGCAGGCGCGGGCCGCGCGGCTCTTTGCGCCGGGAGTTGAAGCACGCCCGCCGCAAAGCAAAGAAGAGGCGCTCTTGCTGTGTCCGCAACAGGTGCTGGATTTGGTGGCCAGCTTTCAGTGCGCGGTGGTGGGCGACCTGATGAAGAAAAGCTTTGCGGCGGCGGAATCGCTGGGGGCGCGGCGGATTCTGGTGACCGGAGGAGTGGCCGCCAACCGCGAATTGCGCGCACGCTTCAGCGCCGAGGGCGCTGCGCGCGGCGTACGAGTCGCCTTTCCAACTCTGGCGATGTCGACGGACAATGCGGCGATGATCGCCGCCGCCGCCTGGCCGCGATTTTTGGCGGGGGAGTTTGCGGCGGAGTCGTTGTCGGCGGATCCGTCGCTGGCACTGGGGCCACCTGCGGTGGGGCCAACTGCCTTCGGCCGTTTGTAACCATCTGCAATGAGTCGGGCGGCGCTTCGCGGCACCTGCGGTGCGTCAGGCGCGCTTCGCGCATGGAGTTCGTGATCTCACGCTCTTCGCAATGTACGCATAAAGGGTATGTACCCCCACCCGTATTTTGGGCACAAAATCTTTGTTTTCTTGATGTTACAGGCAGGGTTGCGCTGCAAAATATAGAAAACAAAGAAGTTCCCTGCAAAATATTCCAGGATAAGGAGTTACATGACGTTTTGGCCGATTCCGGATGAAAAGCGGCGCGAAAAGGACATACCTGACGATTTGCAGGAAAGCATCTTAGGATCATTGTGCGCCAATTCGTGGTAATTATCTGCAAGGCAGCAAGTCAGCGAGTCAGCAAGGCAGCGAGTCAGCGAGTCAGCAAGTCAGCGAGTCAGCTAGTCAGCTAGTCAGCGAGTCAGCGGCATGGGGACGGTTTGTGGCTGGGGAGTTTGCCGATGGGGCGCTGTCGACTGATCCGACGCTGGCTTTAGGAAGGTGAAAAGCTATCTCCCCGATATCATCGATGAGACTTGCGATACCTAGCATCCACCTAGGTTCCAACTTGCCTTATCCAGTCTCGAATAGATGTTTCTATACGTTCGATATCCTGCACACCTAACTCGCCACTATGCGTGATAACATTCCGGACTGAGTCTGATCGAGAAACTGGTAATAACGCTGGGATGGTGTGCCAGATTCATCTATAAACCCGAGGCTCCTAAAGACTCCGATAAAAAGGCGTCATTGCTGCTATTGAAATCAAGCTGAGTGAGAAACTTATTGCTAAATCTTTCAGGCGCTTTGGCGGACCGAAGAGTGTTGAGAAGTGATTCCAGATTCTTAGTAGTAACTAGTAGTAACAAGGTAGGCACTCGGCAGAGACATTTGAAATCTCACTCCTTTCAAATGAAGCATCCATGTAATGACAGAAATGTACTCTCAGTTTAATGCTTGTTCAATTGCAATAGAACGAGCTATTCAACGCACCCCATCGCCAGTCGCACGAGGCTGGCCAAGCGGCAAATCTGGGAGTTGGTGAGGGGGCGATGGCCCTGGACGGGTTCTTTGAGTTGATCCTTTTTGATTTCGCCGATATTCTCCGCCCAGGCTACGCTGTCCTCGCGGAGGCCGGTTTCTCCGGCGCGCAGAAGCATGTGCCATGGGCCGAGCCTGGTGACGGAAGTCGAAAGCGGAATGGCCAGCACCGTCTCCGCGCGGGGATGCGAGTTGCGCGCGTTTGTGGAGACGATTACAACGGGACGGTTCTTGCCAGGCTCGTCGGCGGCGAAATGCGCCCACCAAATCTCACCGCGAAGCGGGGAAGGCGCGGGCGGCGGGGTCACGGCTGGGCCTCGACTGAATCCATGTCAACGAACATATTGGGCCCGGCCATCTCCGCCCATTCGCACTGCTCGGCCAGTTCTTCATCGGAGGCGGAGTCGTAGTAGGCCTTGGTAGCTGCATCAAGCTGGCGGCGCTTGGCTTGGAGCATCAACTCGCGCAATAGCAGGTCGAGGGCCTCGGAGTCGGAGCCGGCGCGGCGCTTCTTGCGCATCTCCGCTACGAACGCTACCGATTCCGGGGTGAGGGTGAAGCTGCGTTTCATTTTACGTGCTGTCGCCTGCAATGTCATACCTGTTAACTTACCACATATCCTACTGAAAAACTACAAGAACACACGTTGTTGAAGGTAAATTTCCTCAGGGGCTAAAGCCCGATCATTATTAACAGCATTTACGGCACGACTGAAGTCGCGCCCTGACGCTGCTTGCAACTCCGAATGAATTTTTCTGCATGTTGAAAAACATCGGACTACCCGTTCAGTCTTGCTAATCGCCCATTCAAAGCGGAAACCGCGCACTGATACAATCAAAAAGACCGAAAAACGGCTAATTTCAACAGGTTATATGAATGCGAATGAGCAAGAAGTGCGACCGATGACTTTGCGGCTTTTTAATACACTTACGGGAGAGGTGGACGCGGTGACGCCGGCGGACGGCGAGACGCTGCGAATGTATGCCTGCGGGCCTACGGTTTACGACTACGGGCACATCGGGAACTTCAGAACATTTTTACAGGTGGATGTGCTGCGGCGGTTTCTGAAGCTGACGGGGATGAAGCTTCGCCACGTGATGAACATTACCGACGTGGACGACCGGATTCTCAACAATGCGGCGGCTGCGGGCATCTCCATCGGGGATTATTCGGGGCGCTTTGAGAAGGCGTTTTTTGAGGACATGGATGCGCTCAGGGTGCAGATGCCGGAGGTGATTGCGCGGGCCACGGAGCACATTCAGAAGATGGTGGAGCTGGTGCAGAAGCTGGCGGCTGCGGGCGCGGCTTACCAGACGGAGGACGGGAGCTGGTATTTCCGGCTGGCAGCATTTCCGGATTACGGCAAGCTCAGTAAAAAGGATCTGTCCGGGATGGAAGATGGGGCTCGTGTTGACCTGGAAGAGTATGAGAAAGACTCGGCGCGGGATTTTGCGCTGTGGAAGGCGGCCAAACCCGGTGAGACTTCCTGGGAGACGGCGATTGGGCGGGGACGGCCTGGTTGGCACCTGGAGTGCTCGGCGATGTCGATGGAGTATTTGGGCGAAAGCTTCGATCTGCACGCGGGTGGCGAGGATTTGATTTTTCCGCACCACGAAAATGAGATTGCGCAGAGCGAGTGCGTGACGCGCAAGGTGTTTGCACATCATTGGATGCACGTGCGGTTTCTGCTGGTGGACGGGCGAAAGATGTCCAAGAGCGAAGGGAACTTTTATACGCTGCGCGATCTTCTGCTGAAGGGTTACAAGGCGTCGGCGATACGGCTGGCGCTGATTTCGGTCCCCTATCGGCATCAGTACAATTTTACGTTTGATGGGCTGGCGGAGGCGACCAGCGCGGTGGAGCGGCTGCGGACGTTCAAGGAGCGGCTGACAGCGGGGTCCTTCGCGGACGGCGAAAATCCCGCGTTGCTAGCCGCAGCAGGCAAGGCGCAGGAGGAGTACATGGCTGCGCTGGCGAACGATTTGAATACCGCCGAAGCGCGGGCGCCGATCTTCGAGCTGCTGCGGGCGGCGAATACAGCGATAGATCAGGGAGAACTGAAGGCCGGCGACCGGGATGCGATTCTGGCGGTGCTGAAGGATTTTGACGCGGTCTTCGACGTATTGGGGGATGGAGACGCGGAGGCTACGCGGAAGGCGCTGGTGTGGGCGGAGCAGGAAGGCCGGATGAGCGAGGTCGCTCCGGAGCTGCTGGCGCGGCAAGGGCTGACGGATGCGGCGATTGAGGCGCTGGTGGAAGAGCGGAGTTTGGCGAAGAAGCAACGGAACTTTGCGCGCGCCGATGAGATTCGCAAGGAACTGGCGGAAAAGGGCGTGGTGTTGGAAGACTCGAAGGATGGAGTAAAGTGGAAGCGGAAGTAATTCCCAAGAACATTCAGATAAAGGAGATCGCGAATGGAAGCGAATGAAGCGCAGGAATTGCAGGAACATGCGGAGGAAGCGGCTCATAACGGGATGATGCCGGTGGCGCTAACCATGACCATTTTGGCGGTGCTGGTGGCGGTGGTCACGGTGCTGGGCCATCGCACGCACACGGAGGCAATTCTGACGCAGAACAAGGCCACTGACCAGTGGAACTACTATCAGGCGCACAAGATTCGCGCCAATGATACGGCTCTGACTGCAGATCTGTTGAGTGTGCTGACTATTGCAGACAAGGACGCCGCGAAGAAGATCGCCAAAGGCTATGCCGACCACCAGGATAAGTGGGCCGAAAGCTTGAAGGAAGAGCAGGAAAAGGCCGAGGGGCTGGAGGCCGCTGTGGAGAAGGCCGAGGCGCGCGCTGACCGCTTCGATCTGGGTGAGACGCTGCTGGAGATTGGGCTGGTGATTACCTCAATCACGCTGCTGACGCACAAGCGCATCTACTGGTTTGTGGGGCTGGGATTCTCGGTTGTGGGGATTGTGGCGGCGACGCTGGGGGTGCTTCTGAAGTAAATCGCGCGAACCCACCCTTTCCGCGGAGAACGCGGAAAGGGAGGGGAACCCCAAAGATTCGTTTATGGTAAACTGGCAGCCTATGAAAATCCGCCTGTTTGCCGCGCTTGTCGTTCTTGGCGCCGTGCCGCTTGCGGCGCAAGCGCCCGACACTTCCGTCAATGCTCCAATTCCACCACCACCTCTCCCTTCAGACGCACAGGTGCATGCCAGAGATCTTGGCTTCAGCTATAGCATTCCAGCAGACTGGGATGTTGTGGATACCAAGCCGACGCTGCCGGCGGCGCTGCAGCAGGCAGCCAGGGATTACGGCAACGAGGCCGCAAAGTTGGCTGCTTGTCTCGAACTGCCACTGACAGCCCATCACGGCAACCCGCCCTCCGCCATTGCGGTCTTTGGACTGTCGTTTGACTGCATGGGACACAAGTTCACCGCCGCGGATATCCCGGGCATTGCCTCCGATGTCACCGAGGGCATGAAGAATTCCATTCAGATTGTCAATCCGATGATCAACACTTACACGCTGGGCACGCACAGCATGTGGATTCAACGCGCCTCGGGTTCGCATATCAGCCACCCGGAGATCAAGCGCACCATGGAGACGGTTTGCAGCGTTCTCAAGAAAGGCGTTGTTTGCTGGATGACCATGGCTGCAGACGATGCAGCGCTTCAGACTTTTGAGCAAGGCGTGGTAACGCTGGACGATGATGCGGCGACGGCGCTGGTTCCGGCCGATGCGCTGCAAAAGAAGCCATGAAGAGGTTATAGTAACAATCAGCAGCACGGTTCTTGAGCGCTGGAATGCACCTAGCCGTCCGGCCTTGGGTTTCGTTTTGGTCCACTGCTGAGAATTTGCTCTCACCCTTCCGGAACCACGAGCCGATTTAACCTTGAGAGAGCAATTTATTCAAGCCAGCGGGGATGCGCGGCTGGAGCCAGCGCGTCAGGCTCAAGGGCCGATGGACCTCGGCGTGAGCGTCGAGCACTCTCTCCAATGGGAAGCTGCCTATGTTGCTGATGTGGACCGAGAATCTGAGTGTCGGCGTCAAGAGATTTGACGAAGACCACAAGCGGCTGATCCGCATGATCAATGAGCTGCATGGCGCTCTGCAGGACGTGGATGCTCAAGGCAAGATCGCCGAAGATGAGATTGAAATTGCTCTTCACCGGCTGGAGAATTACTTTACAACCCATTGCCTTCAGGAAGAGGCACGCATGGCAGAGACTGGCTATCCCGGCCTGGAGGAGCACCGGCAGGAACATCAGAAGTTTTTTGCGAGGGTAGCGGAGATGTCCCAGCGCTTCCGCGGAAGCCGAGACCCCAGATACGCCACGGAACTCATGCAGTTTATGTACGACTGGCTGACGGATCATATCTTTGTGATCGACAGGCAGTACACTGCGCATCTGAACGCCAAGGGTATTAGCTAAGAGCTGAGCCCCTGTTGCCAGACATCCAGGATATTACGGCACAGACGGCCAGGATCGCTCCTATCACCGCCAGTGAGAGAATGACAGGCAC
>CAWDQS010000038.1:0-29712 GCA_963804295.1 uncultured Acidobacteriaceae bacterium | reverse complement strand
GGCGCGGTGATCCGTGCGCTGCTGAACCTGGGCGCTGTTCTTTTCGTTACGGAATGTTTCAAGTACCTTGCGATACTCCGCCGAACCTGCTGGCATATCTGGACGCAACGGCTCGGCCTGACGCTGCCGCTGCGGATTTGCATCGCTGCGGTCACCCGGCTGAAATATACCCAACCGCTCCTCCATCCGTGCCCTGCTGAATTCACGCCCGACGCAAGAGGCTTTGAGTGGCTGATCTCCTACCCAAAGCAGTGCACCGCTGCCCTTTCGCTCGTAGCGCATATCAACCTGGGCTAGTTCGTCATGCACCTGCGCCCAAGACTGCGCATTACGCAGAATCGGCGCTGCCGATTCCATCGCAATTCGTTCGCTGGATTTCTCGCCGGTTGCATTTTCATAATCCTGCGCTTTCGAGCGCGGCTGTGCCTCACGATCTCTGTCGGCCTTCGTTACCGCGCCGTTATGGTCGGCAAGATAACGGGCGTTTTGCTCGACCTCCCATCCCTGCGCATGGACAATTTTGGCAATGGCTTTGTGCGCTTTGTCGATACACCATCCCTTGTCTGTTACGCGCATCGTTACTGGATCGACGCGATTGAGCACGACATGAAGATGGTAGTTCTCCGTGTTGCGGTGAAGCGCATAGACGGCGAGATGGCTCCCGTTCATGCCGAGATTCTTTTTCAGAATTTCCACGGCTTCATCGCATTGCGCGCGCGTCGGCTGCTCGCCCTCCTTCCAACTCAGCAACCAATGATCGACCGGGTCTTTACTGCGTTTGGCCTCCATTGCCAGAGCAGCCATTTCGGCGCGCTGCCCCTGCTGCGAATCCGAATAGAAGTTGCCGTTCGCGCCGACGTATTCCGATTTTTGCCCGTCCGCGTGACCGTCGGCCTCGATGTAGTCAAGCAAGTTGCCAATGCGCACAGCCTTGCTTGATTGCACCTTCGGATTAGAGATGTATTTAACGATCATGATTGGCCACTCGTTCAATCGCCACGCGCAACGCACGGATTGCTGCAATGCACTCGTCTGCCACTTCACCGTGTTGGATCAGCTTATTCATTGCATATTTCTGAAGGCCGCCCAATCTGCGCAGTTCACGAATCATCATCAGGTCGGTGGCGGCGTGAATCGTCTTGCCCAGCGCGCGCCTGCGAACCAATTCGCTGACACTCATCCCGGCAAGATCGGCGTCCTCGTTGAGCTGCCTACGCTCTGCCGCTGTCAGCCGCATTTCAAATCGAGAGGCTGCGCGGTCTTTGGTGCGTGGCGCAAACGGCATTTGTCTTTCTCCTACGCGAAGCGTGCGCGGTGGGTTTCAGGATGAGCCTCGATGAGACAAGCGAAGCGCGGAGCATCGAGGCGGCGGGTTGGACGAAACAGGGCGAAGCCATGTGTACGGACAACCCGCATCCTGTACTGCTCTTCCGACACATAGTGCGTAACAATACACAACGTATCCGAGAAACATATTGAACGCAAGCCCTCGGTGAGCAGTGAAATTGTCGCCGAAAATATTTTTATACGCTCAACTACGCTTAGCTATGCTCACATACTCTTAACAACGCATCACCCCATGAATACAGGCGTTTTAACATTTTTATTGACGTGCAGCATCGTGCTACTGTGCATGTATTCCTCGTTGCAGGAAACGCCCGGAGGAACTTGATGGCACAAAGAGAAGTAATCACTGAAGCAATGATCCAAGCTGCCCTTGACGCATTGGATGGACGCATTGCAATCCCACCGCCGCCAGCAGAAAGAAAGTATTCGCGTAGAGAGGCATTTGCAAAGTTGCGCGCAAAGGCGAGAGAAGCACTCGCCGCCGGACACTCTCTCGAAACGGTCCTCGATGATCTCAAGGGTGTTGGCCTTGGCATGACAATATCGACCGCGCGGCAATACCTGAAACCAGGCAGGAAAACAAACAAGATGCGCAGTACAGCGCGACCGGAACCGCAAGAGAAACCAGTTGCGAAACCTGCGGCAACTGCGCCACCACACGTCAACGCTGCAACTGGAAACACAGTCGTAGCAAAGAAGGGAACATTCGCCGTAATCGAAGACGACAACGACATCTAAGGAGGATGTATGGGCAAGCCGGTTTACATATCCAGCGGTTCAAAGGGAGGCGTTGGGAAAAGCATCGTCTCAATTTCACTGATTCATTACTTGACAGTACGCGGCGAGAAAGTATTGCTCGTCGATGCGGATACTGCAAACCCAGATGTCGGCAAGGCATACGGTAAGACAGTCGAAACCGTCTACATCAATCTAGACGAAAAAGAAGGATGGATGGACTTGGCTAACCTTCTTGCTGAGCATCCAGACGAAACCGTGGTCATCAATACGCCTGCCCGCAGCGGCGAAGGCGTAAGGCTCTACGGAACGCTGCTCACAGAGTCTATGCAAGAGTTGGGGCGCAAGCTGGTAACGCTCTGGGTAATCAATTCGCAGCGAGACAGCCTGCAACTGCTGAAAGAATATCTCGATACGGTTGGCAGCGGCACAACGCACGTCATGCGCAATCTATATCATGGGCCGGAACGCAAATTTGAACTGTATAACGGCTCGAAGATCAGGGCGGCGGTAGAGGCTCAGGGAAAGACTTTCAACTTTCCTGAAGTGGCGGATCGCATCTCCGATCAGTTGCACAGTGAACGGCTGACGATTCAAAAGGTCATCGAAGTCGCACCTATCGGAAATCGTGCTGAGGTAAATCGCTGGGTAAAGGAGTGCGCAACGGTCTTCGATGGAGTCGTGGCATGAATCTCGATTCGGCATATCGCTCCATCTATGGTCGTGAGCCAAGTCCAGAGGAAACGAACCGATTCAATCGCATCGGCAAGGAACTCGATATTCGGGACAACGATGCGATATGGGCTGTGGTGTTTTTGCTCGGCCACCATCTTGATCTGGCGAAACAGATGCCTGAAAAAATCGACAAACTGATTTCGCAATCGCTTGCCGACTACGCAGCGTCAATCTCCAAAGCTCTCAATCTGGCTGAATCCGATCTGGCTGCAACCAAAGCAAGAATCGAGGAAACGGTAAGCCAGTCTGTCGTGGCGTCCGCGCAAAAGGAAATTGCGCGGGCAGCGCAGACCGTCGCGTACAGCACGGCGCGGAAATCATGGCTCCAGTGGCTCGGCGGCGCGACTGTCGCGGGAATGCTGTTGATGGGCGGGACGTTCTATTGGGGATACAACGTCGGGAACGACAATGGATATGCCCGCGCGCTTGATGCCAAAACTGCATCCGGTTGGGCCGCGTCGAACCTGGGACAAGCAGCGTACAAAATGGATCAGGATGGCGATTTGCGCTCCTTGGTGCGCTGTGATCGAGACGGCTGGAGCGTACAGCGTAGTGAGGATGGAAAGCACCGGCTGTGTGTCGTGCATCCTGATCGCGACGGAACCATCACCGGCTGGTATGTTCCATAGGATCGCCAAATGAGCGGAGAGGGGTCAAGGCTGGCCGCAGGCCACCGCGTCAGCGGCGCTTGCGGCCTTTACGCCTCGGAGCGATCAGAAAATTGGAGATGGTTCGAATTCAAGCGGACGCGCTGACATTCGAACCATAATTGGCAGGCTTTTCGGGGCGCATCTAAACGGGGCTCTGATTTTCGACGACACCGAATTCCTTCAGAATATCCTTGAGCACAATGCCGATGCGACTATCGCCACCGCGAGCGTAGTCATCGAGCGACCTTTTCGTTCTTTCATCTGGTTCGCCAACAAGCAGTGTTCCCAAAACGATTTCAGCGATTCTGCGCCGTTCCGCCAGTTCCTCCGGCGTGGGCGGCGTCGGCTTGCACTCCTCTTCCGGCCAGTCCGCAATCCCATGCTCTTTCTGATACCGTTTCCGTGCCCAGACGTAGGTGACCATGATCCCCTTGCTCTTCTCAACAGCATCTCGCAGCTTTTCCGGCGTCAGCATGGCTGCTCCTTTCACTTATTCTTGGAACTCTGAGTACCGTGAATCCCCCCATGTCCAATGAAAACAGTATGAGGCATGAGAAGCAATACCTGCGCGTCGGCCATGCAAACGCGGCCCTCTGCTGTGTCCTGCCACTTGGCATCGCGCTTTTCGTATGCCGTCTTGCAGTCTGCTGAAATCTGCGTTGCCACATCGGAATGCTGTCCAAGCCAGCTCTGAATCGCATCGACTGAAACGTCCTGCAATTGGCCTGCTCCTGCGGACTCTACCGCTAGGACAATCTTGGATTCGGGGACATTGCTAATTGCATTCTTGCAGCCCCCGGTCATGCCGATCACAGCAAGCGCACTCCCTGCCAGCATTACATTCAAACCCATTGACTTTCTGACTTGCATTCGTTCCTCCGATCAATTTGCAACGTGCCGTTGCTGGCATTTCAACCGTAATGTCCCATGAATGGCATTCCCCACATTGCTGAAGAGCCAATTTTCGAGTTCAGGTATTCGGCGGTGTCTTTGGAGTTGGCTTCTGCCGCGTCAATGATCCAGCTCAGCTCTCCGACAATGTGCAGGAGTGGATTCTTCTCCCAAAATATCCCGTAGTTGCGAAAGCACAACCAAACAGCGGAGTGGTACTTCTTACGTGGCTTCATTGGAAGATTCCTTGCCTTCACCTCGATCATGAGCACATCTGTGGCCAGATCAGCCAGAACCTCCCGGTCAGGCTCGCGATTGCCGACTTTCCAAATCGCCTCTGCCAACGCGGCAACCGTGTTCCATGTTGCGGTTGCATTGTGGTCAAAGCGCGGATTGCGGCGGGCTTCTCGGCGCACACTGGCCGCCCATTCCTTGACTTCATCGTGGGACAATTTTGCCGCCATAGTGCGTTCTGGAACTCCTTCCCCCGGTAGCGAGCGAATGGCTGACAAGTCCGGACAAGAGCGCGCGCCTACCAATGTCACTACATCCATTTCTGACTTTCTTGACCTCTTGCGGGAGCTTTCAGTGTGTGAATCCTGACCTTTGCACGACTTCCTAAAACGGTGCTTCCGCCCATTCTCCGCCCAAAACCACGCATCGTAAACAGTCGTCGATCAAGTCAAGAGCCTCAGATGCCGAGGTTGCCAAGACAAGCGTTTGCTCAAGCAAATGCTTTGCCATAAAAGGATGCTCTAAGTTCTCAACAACCTGTTCGATTCGGGAGCGGTATTGCTCTTCGGGGTAGAGTTGGATTCCCTTCAGTTCCAAACCCGACAGGAACGCCTGCGTGACCAATTGAACGACCCAACTCCGGTCTTTCCACTGCGGCTCCTTGGCTTCGAGTCGTCGTATTTCTTCAAGAAAATCAAAATATACACTTGGCGGAACTTGCTGACCGAAGATCCGATTATCGGCCTCCCACCATGCCATGATTTTCAGATATTCTTCTCTCGCAGCAGGCATAAAACCCTCACCGTGTAGGCAATTGCCAACAGTCTCTTTGCAGGATAACGCGACGATGAAAGGGTGTCCACTGCTGATATTCGTGAACAACTCGGAGAGCGCATCCGTGCCTTACGGCAGGCGCGCGGATGGACCCAGGTCGAGATGGCGGACTTCCTGGCGATGGACCGGAGCTACCTGTCGGAAATCGAGACGGGCAAGAAGGACCCGAGCCTGACGATGCTCAAGACGCTGGCTACCGGCCTAAAAACCACGATCTCGAAGCTGACAGAGGGCCTATAGTACGCGGGACCAGATGCGTCAAGAGCCCGGCGCAATTGTGATCGACCAGGCACTATTCGTGTCTTAGCCATCCAACCTCGAAAGACTGGCTTCTGTTTCTTGAATGAGGCAAGGTACGGGCATCGCCGAGCAGTCATTCTGGCGGTCCGTATCCGTTGCCTTCCCAAGGCACTTTTGCACTTTTGCACGGAACGATACAAAGAGGTTTTTTATAGAATTTACAGGACAAATACAGGGCGGTAGTAACCTATTATATATGAACAAGATAAGGTGCGTTTTGCCGCCAGTTTCAGCGTGGATTCTCGCCAATTTCAGCGTGATGCGCCGTTGAACTCAGCGTGATTCGCCGTTGAATTCAGCGCAGTGCGCCGCCATTTTCAGCGTGGACAAAATGCCGAATTGAGTGGATATGTGCCGTCAATATCAGCGTGATCTGTGCAAATGCGCCGTTCATTTCAGCGCAACAGCAGTGCCACTTGGTTGAACGGAGACCAACCGGCCCTGTAGACCTGTAGAAGTGCTTTCTCATGCGGGGTGACACAGCCTGGCACTTTTATTGGAAATCTACGGCCTGTGGGAGACGTAAGCTTTACGCTGAAATTAGCGGCGTGGATTCAATCTCAAAAGGCCAGAACCGTAACGCCGGCGACATGGGTGGGACTCGGCCGAAGAACGAGACCACTCCGCACACTTTCTACTCTGGCTTCTGGATATACAGTGAGCACCTGCGCAAGGGCCGCGGTCACGTTCTTCGTGAATGTAAATCGCCCTTTGTGGTCGTCGATGCAGGTGGACCCAAGTTGACCGTAGAGGCCGACCTCGCCAAACCAGGGCACCGTTGTTGTTTCCTTGAGATACTTCATTCGGTGTGTGAGCCAGAAATATAGATCGAGTGCCATAGCTGAATTTTTTAGAACTGCAACGGCGCGCCAGTCAATTGGCACCGGGGATGTTGTCACTTCATCAAAAAACTGTTGTGAAAGTTTGATCTGCGATGAAAATATCGATTCTTCTGATGATCCCTGTGGAATCCACCATGAGAGATCCTGCCCTTCAGAAATATTCATGTAACGTTCTTCGATGTGCCCTTCCTTTGCCGTCGAATACCTCTTCGTAATCGATATTTGTGAAGAAAACAATCTATATGCTTGTTGCTTTAGTCGGGTTATGTTGCCGCGTGCGCCTCCGGTGACGGACAGATGGAGTTTGTCGCGCAATAAGGAACTGAGGTTTTTCCCGAGATAAATGTACGGGGATTTGGTGCGAACGGCCTCCGTAGATGCAAAGGCAAGCAGGATACGCGGCATCGTCCCATAGGGTATTCCGGCATGGCTAACAATGCGCAAGCTCAACCGGCCATTAGAACGTTCATACACATGTACATTGGGGCCAAGATCGTTATAGGGAAGTCCTGACTGGGCCAGGATTCGCGCAATGAATCCTAGCTGTCCGGCGTCAAACGCAGTGGTCTCTTGGATCAAGAGTCGCGTATCGACGAGTTGCATTGATTTGGGAGCCGCACGTCTACGCACTATAAGCCGAACCTTTGCTTTTCTCGATCCATGCAAATGGCGTTACAGGCCTTTTCTAGTAGCCCGCAGCCTAGGCGAAAATCGGCGCGACTTGAAAATGCGATTGACTTCGGTATCCTCATGGCCGTTGTCACCCGTTCTCTCTTGCAATGAACGCGGCAATGTCAAGAGTGAGCCAATACACTCGGCGACCCATTTTGCGACGAATTGTACGAAGCGCGGATGCGTCATTGTTTTTGCTGAGCATTCTGATTCTCATGGCATTCGAAGACTTGCTCTGGAAGACCTCACTGAGGTCCTTGAGTGACATCGTTGCTCCGTAGCGTTTTATTAGCACTTCTTCCGTAGTCATGCGTAACCTCGCGTAATGTTTGGAGGCTACCAAAGGACAAATATGCTACACTTCTCTAGGTGTTTTCCTTGACGAGTCGTTACAGTATTGATAATAAAGAAGTTATTCTTGCTAGTTCTCGCTGCTCGCCAGGTGTGGCGGAAGCGATACGTACATTCATGGATCGATGGCGCAGCTACGCCATCGATGCAGCGGACGCTTCTCCTAAAGAACTGCTATGCAATGTTGTCAAACCCGCATGGGACGCCTACTTGGCAAGCGTCTGCCTTTACGAACTCTACGACACGGTTAAAAAGAGCCGGGCTCTGTCCTGGGAAAGATACCTGGAAGGTGACATTCACCAATATCGTGCCCTTGAAGCGGAGTTTAAAAATCTAATGCTTTCGGCAGACAATGAAATAAAGAGAATTGTTTGGCATAGAGCTAATGACTTGGCAGGAAAAGAAATTAGCCGAGGAATACGAAGCCTAAGAGATTGGTTCTCGGAGACGCCTGAATTAGAAGGTATCTTGGCTTCATTGCGATTTGGCAAAGAAGCGACGGATACGACAATTTGCCACGAGATCCGGAAAGAAGACATTTGGATACTTGCCGCATTTGAATTTCACGATACTCTTAGTAGCTTGCGGAAAGTGATAGCTGATTGCAGGCTCAAGTCAACGCCGGACAAGCCGGTAGTCTTGGACGATTGGCGGCCGCGCTCTGGCAAGAGGCCATGCTTACCTGTCCGAATGCAGGAATGGATTGACCCCACAGATTGTCTGGCCGCTGAAGTATCCTTTGATCTGAACGACGATGTGCCATCCTCGATGCACACTCATTCGTTGTGCAATTGGTCATGGCTAGAGAACGGCGCACCTGCTTGGTGCCAGCGACTTACTGAGATGGAGGAATACCTTCAGGGTGTGACCGGAACCTTCAACAGCCAAAGCAATATCACTCGATTAGACATAGACTTTTGCTCTCAACATAAAGGACACGATGGAGTTCATGCCTGGGTGTATGAGCTTCCCGCGGTTCGAGATATTTTCTCCTCTACTCTTTCAGAGGACGAGCGAATCGACAGAGTAATGGAATATTCGAAATCATTTCTTGCGGATAATCCGCGAAGAGGCACCTCTGCAATGCGAGTTGATGCCTCGGCACACAGGATTACTTGCAAATTGTGCGGACGGCGAACTGAGTATCAAACTCTTGCCGGTGTTCAGAACAGAGCTACGAGTTCTCGCGAGGTCTTGGCGGATGGTGAGATGCGCCAGAAAAGTCGATATTTCTGCAAATTTCACCGTCCATCCCAGTCTGATGGCACTTGGACCCCAAATAAGTTGACGGGCAGTGATCGATCTGAGAGCTATGAATCGAGATTCGACAAAATCTCGATCTTTAAGGTGGAACTTGAAAGGCTCGTCGCTCAAAGCTACAACAAGGACGTTTCGTTCAGGGCGACAGACAACGAAGAAATCAATCAATTCATCTTGGCTGTTGTCCGTTCCCTCGATTGCGATCCAGACCATTTACTTGATATGCGCAGAATAGCCTGGGAAATCGTCGAATACGACATAAATGACCGGAAAAAGAGGATCATTGTGCTTCGTGCCCGCGGGTGGAAGCAGGCCGAGATTGCAAGGAAATTCAACGTTTCACGACAGTCGATCTCTGAAACCCTGAAATCAATACCGAAAGCCTACCTCTTTGACCCTCATTCGTGAGCTAGGCCTTTCTCGCACGAGCCTTTTCAATTTCCTCAATGCGCGTTACTAAGTCTTCGGTGCGGAGATGCGTGTAGCGTTTCAGACAGCTCATCGACTTGTGGCCGCTAATGGCTGACACTTCTTGATCGGAGAATCCCGCTTCGACAAACCTACTCACGGCTTCGTGGCGTAGATCGTGGAAGTGTAGATCGACAAGTCCATGGTCTCTTTTAATCTTTTGCCACATCCGATTGGGCGCGTATGGACGCCGTTTCCCGTCACGGCCCGGCTCGCCAAAGAAAATCAGGTCTGTGTCGATGGGCCACACCGGATTGTTGAGCGCCGCCCGAAACTGTTCGGTGGCCGCGCTGCTCAACGGCACTGTTCGCGGCTGAGTGTTCTTGGTATGCAGGAGCCGGACTATCTTGCGATTGAGATCGACTTGCATTCTTCGCAGCGTCACGATCTCCGAAAAACGCATCCCGGTCTCCAGTGCGATGCGCACAATCCAGCTCATCATAGGATTTGAGTAGGTATCCACTGCGGCCAGGAGTTTCGTTTCTTCCTGGGGCGAAAGACGGCGGTTGCGCCCTGGCCCCGGTGCTGGCCGACGGATGTTCATCACTGGATTTGTCGGCAAGCCGACGCCCCATTCCTTAATAGCAATCGTGAACATATGGCCGAGTAAAGCTAAGTCGAGACGAACGGTGTTGTTTGCGCGCGGCTGCGAATTGCCGTCTTTATCTTTACGATCATCTCCAGCAAGCCGTGCATCCCTGAATTTTGCAATTACCTCTGGAGTGAGCGCCACCAGGGAGTATTTGCCCAGATGCTCTTTCAGCACCTTCGCCCGCTTCCGATCTGCCACCTGCGAGGTTGGACGCTTTGTCGGAACAACTTCGGTCAAATAGCGTTCCAATGCGACGGCAACCGTCATCCGATCTCCGGTTGCGCGTTGGATGAATGCGCCTCGCACCATCTCATCTTCGAGGCGACGTCCCCAATCCTCAGCATCGCGCTTTGTTCGGAACGTCTTGATATTCGCTGGCCAACCCGCTTTCCGGATCAGCACTTTCCATGTTCTAGACGGTGTCTTCGTAATCGTCGCCATACGTGCTCCGGTACAGTGCGCTGCACCGGCACTGTACTGAAATTGTACCGAAACCGAATTGGGGTTGGGATGGTAATGGCGGTTGCGGGCTATTTCAAACGAGGATTTATGCTTGTAAGCCTCTATATATGAACAGCTTATGATCTAAAAATTATTTGGTGCCGGGAGGGGGGGTCGAACCCCCATGACCTTGCGGTCGGCGGATTTTGAGTCCGCTGCGTCTGCCAGTTCCGCCATCCCGGCGTATCCATTCAGGATCTAAATAATTGAATCTAAAGTGGAGGCCAGAAACGCTGCAATTAAGCGCTCAAACTGGCTGAAACTCCACATAACTGCGAATCATGCGCTAAAAGTTGCCCCATTACAATCAAAACCCGAACGGCGTTATGCAGAGATCTGAAGTAATCCTACCGCATCGAGTGAGTCATGCCGAAAAAATCATCTTCGCCGGGTTATCCATCCGCCGCAACAATCTATTTCAGCCGTGTATCGATCTGCAATCTTTCTGATTATAGTCCATCGGGAGCGCATGGTGCATAGCCGCTGTGATGGCAACACTGACGATCACCTGAGCTGCGCCTGAGCCGGTACCCAAAGCCTAATGGATCACTGAAGCCTTCGTCCTTATCCCATCAACATCTCGATTTTGAGACATGGAAAATGATGAACTTCAGCGATTCGCCTTTCGGGTTCTTTTTTTGTATCTAAGAACTTCAAGTTATCCGAGTTCCCAGGTCTGAAAATCCAGATCTCCGCCCCACGGACGGCGGGTGGGCAGGTGGTCCGGTCATTGATCCTCCGAAACCGCGTGCCCCATTTATCCACTCCTGAGCGCAGTCGAAGGATCTGCGTTTTTCAATCGTGGATGAGTGGGAGGCCACAAACCCCATGCGAGCGAAAAGCGAGCGGCTGCCCCACCGCAGGTGGTGCAGATAATTTCCACTGCGAGGCGCACAATCAATCTGTAGAGAAAAGAAAGGTGAGCTGCCATGATGACTAAAAAGACAACAAATAGCCCATCAAATCTATTACCAGAAAGGCACTTCACCCCCCCCTACACTGTGGAGGTCATCATTTCCACTTCGACTGCTTCCAACTATATTTATATCAATAACATAACATTTTATACTATTTACTGATCGGTAACCTTAAAGTCCTGATATTTGACCGTTTTCACTCCATGTACAGCCATTTACGCCCCCAATAGAGGTAATTTAGCCCCCCAAACACCCGTTTTTAATAGGATTTCCAGAAATCACGATTACAAATAAATACGTATATTCTTTGCCTGTGGAGTTTTCTTCACATTGGTAGGAAAACCTCCGAGCGAAGAAACGTAAGCAAGGCAGCTAACACGCAAACTTGCTCCTCACCGTGAAGCGGCGGCTGGAATGCGGCCTTTCCCAAAATGCAAACCGTTTCAGCTTATTCCTACCGATAGGCTGGTTGGACAGATCGATCCGCTTGCTTCACTTTCTCAGTGGAGAAAGTCGATAGAATAGAGGTTCAACTCAGGGATTGTGACCATGAGGCTATTCTCCAGGAATCTTCCGTTGCTTTTCGTGCCGGCACTGTTCTTTGCGGCCGGTTGCGGCAACGGCCTGGTCACTGCAAATCCTGCGAATTCAGCCTTTTCTGTTACTCCTCGCACTGGCGCCATCGACACCAACTGCACTGGCTGCAACGCAACCAACGCGCAGGGCGGCTCAGTTCACCAGTTCACAGCCACGCTGGCAGGCGGCAGCGCCGCAGAGGTTGTCTGGTCCGTCTCTGGCGGAGACGTGGTGAGCGGACCGGGAAGCATCAACCAGAGCGGCCAGTACACGCCGCCCAGCTACCTGACCGCCGACCACGCCGAGGTGGTGGTAACCGCTACATTGGCCGCGAATCCCAGCCTCCGGACCTACTCCGTGCTGAGTGTAACGCCGGGCTTCCTGCAGCCGCTGACGCCGGAGAACGCGGCCCTGGGCGCCAATGGAACGATCACCGTCACCGGCGTATTAGCCGAAGCAGGCGGCTCCGCCGGCATCCACTTTGAGCTGGCTGGCTCGTTGACCGGACAAGGAAGCGGGCAAGGTTCACTCAGTGTGGCCAGTTGCCAGCGTGACAGCCAGACCTTCACCTCCTGCACGGTCACCTATTCGGCGCCAGCCTCAGTGCAATCTACCGGCGCAACCTATATAGTGGCCACTGCGAGCGGGATTTCATCGGGGCCTGGCTCCAGAACCGCAGCCGTGGTGCTGGTGAATTCGGCTGGAGTGACCAGCAACCCCGCCACGCACCAGGCACAGTCACCGGGGACGGTTCTGCTGGGCAGCTCGGGCGGCAACAACACGGATTACGACACTCGCGGCAGCCAGATTGTAGATTGCTGCAGCGGCACGCTGGGCGCGCTCATCGAGGACGCCGGCAAGCGCGAGTACATTTTGAGCAACAATCACGTGCTGGCCAAAAGCGACCACGCCGCCGTGGGCGATGCCATCATCCAACCGGGACTGATCGACAATAACTGCACGCCGCTGGGAGATAGCTCGGGCGTTCAGCCGGTGGCGTCTCTGGCCGGCTGGCTGCCGCTGCGCTCCAGGCAGACCAACGCCGACGCGGCCATTGCTCAACTCACCTCGCGCGCCGTGGACCCAGGCGGCAATATTCTGGAACTGGGCGGCAAACAACCCGACGGCACGCTGGCCGCCGCGCCTCCCGGCATCAGTTCAACTGGCGGACGGGGCGAGACGGCGACTATCGAACTGCGGGTAGCCAAAAGCGGCCGGACAACGGGACTGACATGCGGCGGCATCTCGGCCATCGATCTCGATGTGACGGTGGATTATTACCTGGACTGCGCGGAGACCCGGCCCTACCTGACTAAGACCTTTACTCATCAGCTGGGCCTCAGCGGCAATCAGTTCAGCGACGCAGGCGACTCAGGCGCGCTGGTTGTGGATGCGGCGAATGCCGAGCCGGTGGGGCTTTACTTTGCGGGCGGGACGGATGCTTTGGGCGTCAGCCAAGGCGTGGCCAACCCGGCGGCAGAAGTACTCGCTGAGTTAGGTGCGCAGACAGGCGGGAGTTATACCTTCGTGGGCGGAGCCGATCATGCAGTAAGTTGCCTGAACTTCGGGGACAACACGATCCCCTTCGCGCAAGCCCGTTCGCTCAGCGATACGGAGACGGCGCGCTCTCAGCAAGCCCTTGCTCAGGCTCGAATGCTGGTGAACTCGGCGGCTGGCATCCTCGGCGTGGCCACCGGCAAGAGCAGCGACCACCCCGGCGAGGCCACTGTGATTCTTTACACCGATGAGAGCTGGTCTGTAAGCGCGCCCTCCACGGTGGATGGCGTTCGCACCGTAGTGATTCCCACCACGGCCCGTGCGGTGGCATTCGGTTCAGCGCCGCAGACCCCGTTTGAGGCCGGCGCCGTCAACCTGCCGTCCTCGGCACTGGCTCAGGCTGTGGCCGTCAAAAATCAAATGGCTGCCAGCTTGATGCGTCAGAACCCGGCGTTTTTCGGCGTGGGCGTGGGCCAGAGCCTGGACAACCCGCGCGAAGCGGCTCTGGTCATATACGTGGACCGCAATCGCCTTCCTGCCCAACTGCCCGCGACCGTGGATGGCCTGCGCGTCCGTTACATTGTCATGGACCGGCTGCACGTCACCCGGTCCTATGGGTCTGCTGCGCCATCGAGGCCGCATTGCATGTCTCACATGCCAGCAAGCGACCCGGTGCACTATGATCTGCTCAATTCGGCCAGGCCGCGTAGCATGAAGCTGAACTAAACCAGCAGCCAGCCAAAAAATTACCAGCGAGCGCGGCGGCGATCTGCAGTCAGCCCAAACTTACCAACGAGCGCGACGGCGATCTGCCGGCCGTGGAAGCGGCCGTTCTCGATAAAAATTTCATTGGTGTGAGAACCAGCCACGATGACTCCGGCCAGATAGATGCCCGGCACGTTACTCTCCAGGGTCTCGGGATTACAGACGGGGCGGTGCTCCTCTTTTTGAAATAGAATTCCCATGGACTCCAGGAATTGGAAGTCGGGGTGGTAGCCGATCATGGCGAAGATAAAGTCGTTTTTTATGGTTTTGCGTCCCTCAGGCGTTTCGATAATAACGGTATCTGGCGTGATTTCGATCAGTTGGGAGTTGAAGTAGGCATCTATTTCCCCATCCTGGATGCGTTTTTCGATGTCCGGCTTGATCCAGTACTTCACGTGGCGGTGCATCTCGGCGTCGCGATGGACCAGGGTGACTCGCGCGCCGCCGCGCCACAACTCCAGCGCGGCGATGGCGGCCGAGTTCTTGCCGCCGACGACCACCACATCCATCTCGAAGAAAGGGTGCGGATCGAAGTAGTAGTGATGGACCTTGCTCAGGCTCTCGCCGGGAATGTGGAGGTAGTTGGGCAGATCGTAGTAGCCGGTGGCGATGACCAGCTTGCGGGCGTGAATCTCGCCGGAACGGCCGAAGCGGTCTACCGTATGCACCGTGAAAGCGCCGTCACTGCCTCCGACCCGCTCCACACGATGGTACTGGCGAATATCCAATTTATAGAGCTCCGCCACGCGCCGGTAATACTGGAGCGCCTCGTTGCGGTTGGGCTTGGTGTTGGTGCTGGGAAAGGGAATGCCGCCAATCTCCAGCAATTCAGGAGTGGTGAAAAAAGTCATGTGCGCGGGGTAGTGAAAGAGCGAGTTGCATACGCAGCCCTTGTCCACCATCACGGCGCGCAGTCCTGCCTTCTGCGCCTCGATGGCGCAGGCCAGACCCGTAGGTCCGGCGCCCACCACTAATAGACCAAACATTTCGTCTTGCTTTGCCGGCGTTTGCAAATCGGAGTCGCTCATGGCTCTAGATTAGGGCATCTGAGCAGGGATTTACCGAAGCCTCCAGCACATTCCAGTTTGATAAGCGGTTTCCGGACCTAGGAGAACCAACGAAAAAGCGGCCATTTGGGGCGAAAACGGAGACATTTCGGAGCTAAAAAGGGCTTTTTCCGGTGATTTTCAGAGGCCAAATCTTACGATGTGGGTTATTTGGGCTGTGCACCATTCGAGCGGCGTTGATTTCAAACGGGTTACAAAATCTGCTCTTCACAGTTTCACAGTTACACAGTAAATAGGGGGGGTGGGGGTCCCTGGGGGGTGGTACGGACCGGAGAGATGCCTGACATTTTGGACAGGCGCATCCCTTCCCAATAGACTTCTTCCCACATTCTGCCCCAGTTCGGTTTCATGGCTGTCTAGCCCTCTCATGAACATCGTGCGCCGATTGAGGGTAATTATCTGCAAGGACTGGCCCCTTCGACAGGCTCAGGGCAGGCTATCCAGGCAGTAACCTGCGGTGGGGCCAGACGGCGCTTGCGCGCCAAGAGAATCGCGGCTTCTATCTGGAGCTGCGATCACCCGGCATCAGAGGATTTTGGGCAGGGTGAGACGGCTTTTTGGGTCTGGAAAACGGTTTGTGGTAGAATGGTGTAATAGCATGGTGGAAAGGTGGAACGAGATGGCGTTGAACATTAAAAATGAAGAAACCAACCGGATGGTCCGGGAACTGGCCCAACTCAAGGGGATCAGCCTGGTTGTTGCGGTGACCCAAGCCGTTCAGGAGAAGCTGGAAAGGGAGAAGGCCTCCAAGAGCGAGAGTCGTTTAGAGTGGCTCAAACGAATCACCGCTATCACCGCGCCGCTGATGAATGACGGACGGACTTCCAAAGAGCTGATTGACGAGCTATATGACGACGAAACGGGGCTGCCTAAATGATCGTGGATTCGTCAGCCATCATTGCAATACTCAAGCGGGAGCAGGGGTGGCCAACTTTCTCGAAGACGCTGGACTCTGCGGCAACTTCTCGCATCTCGGCGGCGAATTATCTGGAAACCTCAATTGTGGTGGACGGGTGGAGGAATCCGATTTTGAGCAGCGAATTCGATGAGTTGATCGAGAGATTCAAGATCATCATCGAACCGGTGACGGCCGCGCAGGCGAAGATCGCGCGGCAGGCTTATCGCGACTACGGCAAAGGCAGCGGCCATCCGGCCAACCTGAACTTCGGCGACTGCTTCACCTACGCGCTGGCGCGGGAGAATCGAGAGCCGGTGCTGTGGAAGGGCGATGATTTTGGGCATACGGATTTGAGGGCGGCGGTGTAACCGCCGGAAACGGCCGGTTTTCCAGATCCTAATATCCACACCACTGAGGCATCCCCACAGGCTGAATCAGGGCTTGGTTTTCGGCTCAATTGCCGGAAGAACTATCTCAACATCGTCGCGCTTTTCGTCGACGCCGAGTTTGATCACCAGCGCCGCATTGCGCATCTCCGTATTACCTAAATAGTAGATGTCCGTAGGGAGTTTGTCCGCGCAGCCCGCACCGCCGCAGCCGCCAAACTTGAGTTCAGGCGCACCTGGTCGCCGCACGCCAACAACATAGCTGCCCGGCTCCCAATAATCGAAGGAAAAGTGACCTGCCTCGTCAGTAGTTTGAATGTTGACGCGGGAGCCGTCAGCATCAATCATAAGAACCTCAGCCTTTATGGCAGGCTTGCCGTCGGGCCAGCGCACGTGACCGGAAATGCGCGCTTCGGAGGAGTTATGTAGGATCAATATCCGGCATTCGCCCTCTTTGATATCCGCAAAGCTACCCACTGGATGAAAGCTACCGATGGGGTCGACGTCAACCTCGTAATTGCCCACCGGAAGCGGCTGAAACTCGTAGGAACCGTCATTGCCTGAGATGGTGTGAAAGGTAGCCTTGTCAGACTGCCTCACCGCGGTGATCCGGGCGCCTGGAACCGCGTTGGCGTCCTCTTTCTTATTTCCATCGTCGTTATCGGAGAAAGAGGCGAAAAGCTCGCGCTCGACTCTGCCGCGCAGAAGCCCTGTACCGACCAAGTTCTTCATCCGGCGCAACGTCTCCAGGTGAGGACCTACCTCGCCGACCGGTGCACTCTCCTGCATGTTGTAATCGAGAAGGATATTTCCATCGATATTGCGCAAATAGAAGAGCCATTGCTGGCCGGGCTCAAGATGCTCGAAGCACGATCCCTGCGAGGTGAGAGCAGTAATCAAGTGGCCGGGATCGCCCAGGAATACCTCATTGGGGACGATCTCAACGAACTTCTCCTTATTCGTTGCAGGATGCACCGCGCTGATGGTGCCCACAAAAACATATGCGTTATTCGGCTTGTCGAGACCGCAGTCGAACTGGTCCGCTGGGCCATCGTATGTAATCATGCATACGAGCAAGTTCTCGTAGGTTTTGCTGATCGGGGTCTGCTGCGCCACGCAAAACGTGTTCCATGCAAACAACGAAAGCAGAAGAGCGACAAGACGAAAATCGCGCATGGATCAGCCTCTTGGACTACCGAGAACATTCTAGCGCGTAGACAGTAGTCGCCTTGTAACAAGAGACTCTAATGCGCATCTAGCGTGAGCAGAACGCGTCAATTTACTCGAAATCCAGCCATGTGCAAGCAATAATTTGTTGAAACTAGCCTTGGCCACTTGCACGAAGAATTCAGGGATGAACTTTTCCTCCCTGCATCCATTACTCTAGAGAGGTCTAGGAGCTTCCCCATGACCATCATCAAACAGGAAGATTTTGTTGCCAGCGTTGCGGCGGCGTTACAGTACATCAGCTACTACCACCCGGTGGATTACATTACGAGTTTGGCGAAGGCGTATGAGCGGGAGGAGTCGGCGGCGGCGCGGGACGCGATGGCGCAGATTCTGATCAACAGCCGGATGTGCGCCGAGGGGCACAGGCCGATTTGCCAGGATACGGGGATTGTGACGGCGTTTCTGAAGGTGGGGATGGACGTGACTTTTGAAGCTGCCCCCGGCGAGGAGCGCAAGGACATTCAGACAATGGTGGATGAGGGCGTGCGGCGGGCTTATCTGGATCCGGAGAACAAGCTGCGGGCTTCGATTCTGGCTGATCCGGCGGGCAAGCGAACCAACACCAAAGACAACACACCTGCCTGCGTGACGGTGGAGCTGGTGAAGGGCGACAAGGTTGATGTGACGGTAGCGGCCAAGGGCGGAGGGTCAGAGGCCAAGGCCAAGTTTGCGATGCTGGACCCTGGCGATTCCATTGTGGATTGGGTGCTGAAGACGGTGCCGACGATGGGCGCGGGATGGTGTCCGCCGGGGATGCTGGGGATTGGGATTGGCGGGACGGCGGAGAAGGCGATGCTGCTGGCCAAGCAGTCGTTGATGGACCCGATCGACATTCAGGAGTTGAAGGCCCGGGGAGCAAAGACGCGCGCGGAGGAGTTGCGGCTGGAGCTTTACGAGAAGGTGAACCGGCTGGGAATTGGCGCGCAGGGATTGGGCGGGCTGACAACGGTGTTGGACGTGAAGGTGATGGATTATCCGACGCACGCGGCGAATTTGCCGGTGGCGATGATTCCCAACTGCGCGGCGACGCGGCACGCGCATTTTGTGCTGGACGGGAGCGGGCCGGTATTTCTGGATCCGCCGAGTCTGGATGCGTGGCCGAAGCTGAGTTATGACGTGACAGCCGCGCGGCGGGTGAACCTGAACACGGTGACGCGCGAGGAGGCCGCAACGTGGAAGCCGGGCGAGGTGCTGCTGCTGACCGGCAAGCTGTTGACTGGCCGCGACGCGGCGCATAAGCGATTGACGGAGATGCTGGACCGGAAAGAAAAGCTGCCGGTGGATTTTCGCGGGCGGTTTATCTACTACGTGGGTCCTGTGGATCCGGTGCGCGACGAGGTGGTTGGCCCGGCGGGACCGACGACGGCTACACGCATGGACAAATACACGCGGCAGATGCTCAAGGAGACAGGCTTGCTGGGAATGGTGGGCAAGGCCGAGCGCGGGCCGGCGGCGCTTGAGGCGATCAAGGAATTCGGCGCGGTGTACCTGATGGCTGTGGGCGGAGCGGCTTACCTGGTATCAAAGGCCATACAAGGATCGCGCGTGCTGGCCTTTGCCGACCTGGGAATGGAAGCTATTTACGAATTCGATGTGCGCGATATGCCGGTGACTGTAGCGGTGGACTCGAAGGGCACCAGCGTTCACGTGACTGGACCGGCGGAGTGGAAGAAGCTGATTGCGGGGATTCCGATACTACAGTGAATAAGTGAATAAATGAGTGATTAACGACTGGCGAGGCTGCGTTTTTCGCGGGCCGCGGCGAAATGCTTTGGATCATATGCGCCGGCGGCATTGAATCCTTCCCGCATCGGAGGCAAGGGCTTGCAGGTTTCGCGCTCGTGCTCGACAGGAGAATTGCTGGCGGCGCGGTAACGCTCGGCAGTGCGGCGAAGAGCGGCGAGTTGCTGATCGTTGCTGGTGTCGGGAAACATCATATTGGCCATCCCTCTTGTAGATGATGGTCAACTCAAGGGTCACCTTACGCAAGATTACGAAGGTTCAAGTTTTCCACAGCGCGGGCCTAATGCGGATAAGATTTGTTCCACGATCTGTTCTGGAACCAGCGCATCGACAGGGATGGAAATGTGAGCCATGCGGTACAGCGGCAGGCGGCGCTGGTATCGGCTTACTAGGTTTGTCTGATCGGCGAGAATGGGGCGGGCTAGCTCCGTTCCCGCGCAGCGCTTTAGCGTGGTTGCCAGCTCGACTTCCAAATGGATCAGGAGCGTATCGGGAGCGGTGAGCAATAGATCGCGCGTGGCTTGGTGCTCGATGGCTCCTCCGCCAAGAGCGAGCACCAGGGATTCGCCGGCGGCCAGACGCGCAATTGTGTCGCGCTCGCGCTCGCGGAAGGCTGCTTCGCCGTGGCGAGAGAAAAGCTCGGCAATGGTTGCGCCGGCTTCGGCCTCGATCACGTCGTCCACATCGATGAAGCTCCAGCCTATGCGCGCGGCGAGGATGGGGCCGAGCGTGGTTTTTCCCGAGCCCATGAATCCGGTGAGAATGATGCGGCGCGGCGCGGCGGAATTGGAAGAGGCTTCCATCACTTTAGTTTAGCTGCTCTACTGCTTGCAGGATGAAAGATCGACCATGAGGGTCCAGTGGCACCCGGCGAAGGGAGGGGCATCCGGCATGGTTGTCTGTTGATACATTGGGTTTTTAGGGCGGAATCAGAGTAAACGTGTCCTTACAAAGTATATTGAAAGTGGCTTTTTCTTGAGGAAAAAGCCACTACGCAGCAGTGTTTCCTGGGTACAGCTACTCTGATTCCGCAATAGCTCTGGAGGGATATTCCCACGCAAGCAGCACGGTATTGATGCAACCAGATCTGGTATTCAACGACAGCCGGAGCGCTCGAAAACCTAAAAATGTAACTTACCCCGGCCGGCAAGCCTTCCGCTACAAGCCACACCGCAAACTTTGGTTACAACAGCCAGACAATTACCTATAACACTCGGCTCCGTATTACCGATACTTCCGACAGTGATTGATGGAGGCCTTGTGGCCCTTTTGACCTGGAACCATGCTTGCACTGTTGGTGTCCGATCCATGGACGACCAACACGGTATCCTCATGGATACAATGAACGAACTTCGTCTTGCCGTGGTCCGGGGTTCGGGCCGGGAACAGATCAGCGAAGTGCTGGACCGGCTCATCGAGTTTACCCGCATGCACTTCTCCAGCGAGGAAAAACTGATGGAGCAGCATCTCTTTCCCGGTTGGGAAGAGCACCGTGCGGAGCACCAGCGCATCCTGGCGCAGATTCTCCAGTCCTCTCATCGCGTCCAGCACGGCGAGCGGATGCAGATGCGCCCCCTGCTCTGCTTCCTCAGAGAATCCTATTCCGAGCACATCGAGAGCATGGATCAGGAGTACGGACCCTGGCTCAATGACCGCGGCGTGGATTGAGGGTTGCGCTCACTGTCCTGTTTTTATACAAAAGCCGCGCCTTCATTCTAATGAATGATTTGATTCACCCTTGTCGCTTCTTTTGCCGATGAATTGCCGTATCACTATCTCCGGAAGAAGAGGCGACATGACTTTATTGAGGTGGACGAAAAAGTATTCCGTGGGAGTGAAGGACTTCGACGACCAGCATATCAGGCTAGTCGACGATCTGAACAAATTGCATGCCGCAATGCTGAAAGGAAAAGCGCAGAGTGTGGCCGGAGATTTCGTTCCCAAAATGATGGAATACGCGAGCATTCATTTCTCCTCCGAAGAACAGTTGATGGAGAAGATAAAATACCCTGGGCTTGCCGTGCACCGCGCCGAACACCTGGAGTTGGCCCGCAAGGTACAGGAATTCATGGCCCGTTACGAGCAGAATGATCAGACCATGTACCCTCAACTATTGCGCTTCCTTGGTAGTTGGCTGCATAACCATATGCTGACCGTAGACAAGCAATACACCCAATGGATGAATGAGCACGGTGTCTACTGAGCGGCCGCCGTTGTTCCCTGCACGATTTGAACACACAAGCCATGCGTCTCATCTGATGAGACTTTCATTCAATCTTCTCGCGTAAATTGCCGATGAAACTGCTGGTAGACAATTTCCGGTGCAAGAGGAACCATGGCCTTATTGAGGTGGGGCAAGAAATATTCCGTGGGTGTGAAGGCCTTCGACGACCAGCATGTCGAATTTATCGGCATCCTCAACAGTCTGCACGCCGCCATGTTGAAAGGCAATGCGCAGGGTATAGCCGATGTGTTGGTTCCCGGGTTGATGAGCTACGTGACCAGGCATATTGCAGCCGAAGAACAGCTAATGGAGGAGACAAAGTTCCCTGGGCTAACCGAGCACCGCGCTGAACACTGCATCTTGAACGCCGCGGTTGCGGATTTTCTGGCCCGTTACGAACAGGGCGATCAGACCATGTACCCTCAACTGCTGCGCTTTGTGGGCGATTGGCTGCAAAACCATATGCTGACCGTGGACAAGCAATACACCGCATGGATGAATGATCACGGCATCCATTGATCCGTCGCCCCGCAGTAGATCCTACTAAACCTTTTGCCGCGAAGGCCGATAAGGCCTACTCTGGCTGTTTCCGGCAGGAGGCTATAGATGGCGTTGATGACCTGGAGCAAGAGCTACTCCGTAGGTGTGCAGAAAATCGACTCTCAGCACACTGTTCTGTTCACGATTCTGAATGATCTGCACGCCGCGATGCTGAAAGGCCAGGCGCAGAGCCTAACCGGTCCGCTGCTGCACAAGCTGGCTGACTATACACACACCCACTTCACCGAGGAAGAAGCCATGATGGCGGCCGCCAAGTACCCTGGGCTGGCCGAACACAAGCTCAAGCACCGCGATTTGGTCAAGCAGGTTGAGGAATACGTTCACAGCTACGACAAGGGCGAAGTCGCGCTGAATCTCAAGTTGCTGAACTTCTTGCGCGACTGGCTCACCAATCACATTCAAAAGGTGGATATGGCCTACGGACCCACGCTGAATAAGTGCGGTATCAAATAAGCAGCCCGGATTTGGCATCGTAATTGCTTCAGCACATGACACACAGTTTTCCGCTTCCGCGCCGCGGACGGCGGTCAACGCGGAGTTGCGTATGGAGGACAGGTATGGAGCAAACGAAAAAGCATATCAACCTAAATGTGGGTGTCAGAATCCTGGATTGCGACCACCGGCAGATGGCCGAAGTGATTTATGAACTGAAGGCGGCGACACTGGGTAATCGGGATCAGGGCCTGACCGTCCCGCTTCTGCGCAAGCTGGCGCACTTTACAATGAACCACTTTGCGTTTGAAGAGGAGATGATGCAAACCACCCGGTATCCGGGAATGGCGGTGCATCGGCTCAATCACCGCTACTTGATGGGCAAACTGGGAGCACTGATCGCCCAACACGACAGGGGCGGCCATCCGCTGGCCGCTAGTTCTCTGCGCTATCTTCACGATTCGCATATCGGCCATGTCCATTCGGACGACCTGCACTACGGTCTTTGGCTGAATGCGATGGGACAAATCTAGGAAATATCTGATTCAGACGCAGGATTGAAAGGGCATGACTTGAGTCGTGCCATGAAGGCAGAAAACTGAATGCGGGTTTTAGCTCCCGAGGAAGTTTTTATGCGATTTGGTGTTTTACCGCAGGCTGTTAGGCTCTGAGGCCAATTCGCAGGCCAGCCGCTCAGGCAGCGCGATTCCCGCGCGGCTTGTATGGTTTTTCACTCCCCGGCGCTGACTCTTCGCCGGCCAATCTTGACCAGGAGGACGGCTATGGACTTAACGGCCAACAAAGGCGAACTGAGCGTGGGCGTCAAAATGCTCGATTGCGATCACCGGACGCTCTTCGAAACCATCAAGGAACTTCAGGCCATGGCGGCGCAAGACGTGGACCCGCGCCGGACAGGCTCGCTTCTGTCCAGGCTGTCGAACTTCACCCTGACTCATTTCGCATTGGAAGAAGGAATGATGACAGCCACAAAGTTTCCCGGATTGGCCTTGCACCGCCTCCATCACCAGCGCATCACGGCGCATGTGGCGGCGCTTGCCTCCCGTCACAATCGGGACAACCTACCCCTGGGCAACGAAATCTTGAGCTTGCTTTCCGAGTTGCACGCCGACCACGTTCAGCAGGATGACCTGCACTATGGCCTTTGGCTTAACGCCGTCGGAAAACCGTAGCGGAAGGCGCCGGAAACCATATCAGAGCTTACCTAGCTCTCGAACGACAGTTGCGATGAAGCCCACGCCGGCGCGGGCGGCTTCGCCTCCGACGCCAGCTCATACACCATCCGCTCCAGTACCAGCCGCTTGTCGGGCGGCGAGGAGCGTAACTCCAAATCCGCCCGCGCAATCAGTTTGAGCGCCCGCGTCAACTCGCGCCGGCTCTTGTAGCGCCGTGCCTGGCGAATCAGGTCATCGGCGGCAAACGGCGGCATCCTGAATCCCTGCCACAGCGCCTGCCAAATTGCCCGCGAGTCGCGCACATTCTTTTCCAAAATCACCAGCATCTGCCGAAAGGTCCGCGCCAGCATATAAAGGTGCCCGATAGCCGCGTCCTCGCCGGCCTCCGAGCTGTTCAGCAGGCCTTGCAGCAGCGCCAGCGCGCGCACCCGGTCGCGAGCGCTGATGGCGTCCGTCAGCTCGTAAAGCGAACGCTGCTTGGCTGCCAGCACCATCGTCTCCACGTCGCCCAGAGTGATGCGCTCCTTGCCCAGCGTATAAAGCAGCAGCTTTTCCAGCTCCGAAGAAATCAGCATCATATCCGCGCCCAGCGCGTCCACCAGTTCGTGCGCCGCGTCAGCCTCCACGCGCGCGCCCTGCTCTTGCGCCGTTGCCGTCACCCAACGCATCGCGTCTTCCTCGTTCACCCGCGCCAACTCCACCATGCCGCAGTGCGCGCCCAGCGTCTCCGTCAGCCGCTCAAAGCGATTCTTGTCGTCCAGTTCCATGCGCCGTGCATCAGAGGGAATGTGAATGAAATCAGCCAGAAAAATCAGCAGCGCTTGCGGGTTTGGCGAGCGAAAATACCGCTCCAGCGCGGCAAATTCCTCCTTTTTGGCCCCGCGCGTATAAAGCTGCTTCACATTGCGCACAAAAACCACCTGGAACGGCGCCATCAGCGAAGGCGTCTGCGCGCGGTCCAACACCTCGAAGATCGAGGTTCCGATCAGGTCTAAGTCGGAGAGGCAAAAATCCCGCAAATCCGGCGTCACATAGGCCTTGAGCACGGCCTCGCGGCAGCGGTCCAAGAGAAACGCCTCGTCACCGGCCAGCACATATCCCGGCTTCAGTTCGCCCTTGCCGGCAGCCGCAGCCTCCATCTCCGCCACAAAGCGGCTCATGGCGCTAAAGCCAGCTCCCCAACGCGCCCCGCTCATAAGCACATCCCCCGCTCCGCGCCGCCAATGAGTCTGTTCCTCATGCGCCCCCAGAATACTATTCCCTGTTCCCTATTCCCTGTATTAAAACCCTTCCAGCACATCAGCAACCAACTGCCGCGCAAACTCCCGCGAGAGCCGCTGCATAGCCGCCGGGTTCTCCTCGATAAAGCTGGCCAGGTGGGTGGTCGACTGATACTGCTGGCGGTAGACGTAGTTTTTATTCTCGAAGAGAACCTTGCCGTCCCGCCCGGTCAGCGTCACCGAAACCACTACGGTAATCAAAAAGCTGGAGGACTGCTGCGTCGTGGAGTTGTAGGTAAGCGGCTCTACTGTCTCTTTCAGAATCGTCCCGTGCAGGATTGCATCCGGATCTCCACTCGCGTCCGGCGTCACCCGCAGCCGCGTGCGCGTGGCAAACTCGCGAATCACCGCCTCGGTCATGATCGTCTCGGTATGGTAGGCCTCGGTATGTGTGGCAAAGACCGGCACAGCCAGCGTCTGCACGCCGGCCGGCAGATGAGTAGCCGCGCCCAGTGTGTGATAGCCGCAGCCGGCAACTCCCAACAGGGCAAATGCGATCGGCAAATAAGTAAACTTGCGCATGACTCATCTTATCGCGCAATCCTACACCCACGCCGTCACCAACCTCCCCAGCTTCACCGGCGACAGCTTCAGCCCATCCTCCCGGTCCTTGAAATAAAGCTCGTTCAAGTGGTCGGAATCCAACTGCTCGCAGCTCCGGAATCCCACACGCTCAAGCTCCCCCGCCATCTCCTCCGGCGTAAAAAACAGTTGAAATGGCTCACCGGCAGCGGCCACGCGCTCCGCCAGCGCGTCAAAGGCCTTTTTGCCCACCGCGCTCAAGCTCTCCGGCGCAACCGCGTAATCGAAGCTTACCCCGCTCCCCGCCGGCATCTTCGCAATCACCTCCAGCGCAGCCCTGAAAGCCGCCGGCGTCAGGTAGGGAACCACCCCCAGCCAGCCGAAAAAAGCCGCCGCGTCCCGGTCAAATCCCGCTTCCGCCAGTCCCGCATCCAAGGTTGTCTCCTCAAAGTCCAGCGGAACAAATCTCAACCCCTCCGGCAGCTCAATCCCCGCCTCCGCCAGCAACTCCCGCTTCCACTTCTGTGATGCCGGAAAATCCACCTCAAAAACCCGCAGCCCGCTGTGCGGATTCCGATACGCAAAGGTATCCAGCCCCGCTCCCAACACGACGTACTGCCTCACTCCCCGGTTCACCGCCTCCGCCAGCCGATCCTCCGCATACCGGCTGCGCGCCGCCACAAAAGCTCTCAAATCTCGCCCCACCTTGTGCGACGCGCGCCCCATCTTCCCTCTGTAACCCTCGCCAATCAGCCGCACCGCAATCGGATCGTCCAACACCGGAGGCGCATCCACTAATTGGTGCGCCGCCCGCCGAATCGCCACACCCAATGCCGTCTTGCTAGCCTTTCCCGTCTCCATATTTTCGAGTGTAGTGCCTGCGCCATCCTCAACCCGTTTCGTATGAGGGCAAGACTAAGGTAGTGATGAACTTCCGCAACCTGGTCAAAATCAGTTTGATTGAATCGGTGCGCAACCACCCGCGCGTACGATCAGTCAGCGCGAGCGCAAGTTGATTGAGAAGGTCTTCGGCAAAATATAGGTTCAAAATGGAAGTGAGCACGATGATTACTCCGGCTAACACGATTGCTGCGCTGCTGGCGCTGACGCCGTTTCTGGCTGCTGCTTTCTTTCCACGGTGGGTGAAGGGGCGGGCGTGCGCGCTTCCGGTGTGGGCGCAACTGGCGTCACCCGCTGCGTTGTGCGCGCCCTATCTGCTGGTGGCCGGCGGAGGCGGTGTTTTTCGCTGGGGGTGGCTTGCGTTGTACGCGCTGCTGCCGATGGCGGTGGCGAGTTTGCTTTGGCAGGCGGGGAGGGTTGATCACGAACAGCGCGGAAACTGGCGGGATTATCTGGTTCTTGCCTTGCTGGGTTTAGCGGTGGATCTGCGCTGGTTTGAGGGAGCATGGCCGGCCCATTTGGCGATCTTCAACAAGGTGCTGCTGCTGGACGCCGGAATCTACGGCTTCATCGCGCTGCGACAACTGGAAGGGAGCGGCTTTGACCTGCGCCTGCGCTTGCGGGATGCGGCCTTCGGTTTGCGGGAGCTGGCCTGGTACACGCCGATTGCGATGGCGCTGGGCCTGGGCCTGGGATTTTTGCATCTGCACGCGGCGTGGCCGGGGGGGAAGGCGATTTGCGGCGCGTGGATCTTCACCTTCTTTTTTATTGCCGTGCCGGAAGAGCTATTCTTTCGCGGATGGCTGCAGAATTTGCTGGAGCGTCGCGTGGGGCGCGCTGCCGCGCTGATTTTAACGGCGATTCTCTTTGGCTTGGCGCACTTCAACAAGCGGGCGGCGCATTTCAATTGGCGATACGTGTTGCTGGCCGCGGTGGCGGGCGTTTTCTATGGGCGCGCATGGCGCATGGAGCGCCGGGTGGGAGCCTCGGCCATTACTCACGCATCAGTGGATGCGATCTGGTCGCTATGGCTGCGCTGAGGGCGCAGTTCTGTGGGTGCGCGCGTAAGTCAGATAACCCAGCCCCACGCGCATATTGTGGTGCATCGCCGAGGGAACCGTGATGGTGAGCGTGACTCCCAGGATGGCGTGCGTGATGGCCAACGCGTAGAGGTTGCGGTAGCGTAGAAAGAGCAGGCAGGCGGCCAATCCGAATAGCAACGTGAGCGGCACGAGAATAGGGTTGGGCAGATGGGCCGCGGCGAAGATGAGCGCGGCCACAGCGGCTGCGTGTATTGGGTTGGGAAACAAGCGCAAGAGACGCGACAGGAAGAAACACTGCATCAGGAGCTGCTGCACGAAAGTCCATAGAATATAGCCCGCATACGTCTTTATGAAGAGGAGAGGCGTGGCGGGAACATGCAACGTGCGCAGTTGGATGGCAAGGACAACGGCAACCGCGGAGGCGAGCGACGCCAGGCCAACGATCCAGAAAGAAAGAAGAAAGTTTTCACGGCGCAGCCCCATGGCTTGCAGGCCCTCGTATGAGGTTGAGGCGATGGCCAGGACGGCGGCGGCAGCAGCCCACCAGAGAATTTTTTGCCAGGAGCGGGGCGTCCAGATGACGAGCAGAATCAGGCTGTAGGCAATGGCGAGCTCGATGAGGTCGCGGCTTCGGCTGCGCGCGGCGATGTGGATTCTATTGCCTGCCATGTTACCGATGTTAGATGAATACGCTTGCGAGTGTTTGGAAAAAACGATTTGCAAGTACTGTAACATTTGCTCAGGGGCTAAAGCTCCACGCATTTATTGGCTATTTGCGGCACGACTGAACAGCTTGCGGAAAAAAGGCGTTCTTTTCACGATGCTATGCCCTGCCGTTGCTTTTTGAACCTCAAATCAGTTGTGCTGCTGTTGATTTGTTCCTCTGGAGGCTTGATTTGCGGCCTCCAGAGACACGTATCCCCCGGACTTACTGCGCCAAAATCAGCTTCTGCATGCGTAGCAGGTTGTGCGCTGTGGCAACCAGGCTAAACAGCCAGTTGACTCGCGCCCTACCGCGCAGTTTTACCTGCCGGGCAACCCGGTCCTGCTTGGCCCAGCCGAACACTTTCTCCACCAACTTGCGCTTCCTCTGGCTGATGGCAAATCCTTCACTGCGGCGTTCTTCTTCGTTAAGCCAGTTGCGCCATTTCGGATTGGGCGCATATTCGGCTACATGCGGCCTGATGCGGCGGGCGCGCAACTGGCCAACGAACCGCTCCTGCTGATAACTCTTGTCGGCGCCCAAGGTGCACTCCACGGCGCGTTTTAACTTATCCACCATCACCAGCGCGGCCTCCTGCTCAGCCGTCTTGCTGGACTGCGTCACCATCGCTGCCACCACCAGCCCGTTGCGATTCTCCGTCAACACATGGCCCAGGTAGCTGGGCACCGCTGCCGCCGCGCCGCTCTTCTTGTACAAACGCGCCTCCGGATCGGTGGCCGATTCATGCGTGTCGCGCAGCAGCTTGCGGCCCCGCGCGCCCGTGCCCCGTTGGGGCGGCTCCAGCTTCTCGTGGAAACTGCGACGGCTGGCCCAAGCCTGAATCAATGTGCCATCCACGGTGAAATGCTCCTCGCTTAATAGCTGATGCGCGCGCGCTTGCTCCACCACCGCCAGCAGCAACTGCTCGGCGACCTCGCCCTCAATCAGCCGCTCGCGGTTCTTGGTAAATACCGTCACGTCCCACACCGGGTCGTCGATGTTGAGTCCCACAAACCAGCGGAAGAGCAGGTTATAGTCCAACTGCTCCATCAACTGCCGCTCGCTGCGCACCGAGTAAAGCACCTGCAAAAGCTGTGCCCGCACAAGCTTCTCCGGCGCAATCGACGGCCGCCCGCGCCGCGCGTACAACTGTTGGAACTCGGAGTCCAACTCCCGCAATGCCGCATCGGCCATCTGTCGAATGGCGCGTAATGGATGATCCTTCGGCACTCGCTGTTCAAGGCCGATGTAGCTGAATACCGCTTCCTGTTGTTGGTCATCTCCACGCATGATTAATACATACCCTATCGACCTGTGGAAACCATCGTGCCGGACCTGGTTCCTCAGCATTTTTCCGCAAGCT
>CAWDQS010000037.1:0-22829 GCA_963804295.1 uncultured Acidobacteriaceae bacterium | reverse complement strand
GTGTATGTGGTGCCTGGTTACGTTAGGTATTGCTCGGCACCGCGCCCAAGTACGCCGACAAGGACGTTATCAATCCCGGCTCGGTGATTCTCTCCGGCGTGATGCTGCTGGAGTTCATCGGCTGGAAGGAAGCGGCCCGGCTCATTGAAACGTCGCTGGAAAAGACCATCCTGCAAAAATTCGTCACCTATGATTTTGAACGCCAGACCGCCGGCGCAACCAAAGTCGGCACCAGCGAGTTTGCCACCCGCATCATTGGCAACATGTAATCTTCTCTGAAATCGGAGTAATTTGAAAAATGAGCGACAAACATCCAGAAAAGGTTGCAAAGCATGTCCTGGAAATGGTATTTCCAGGTGCACGAATGGTTTATTGTGAAAACCAATTCAACATGGAATACGATTTCGATTTGTATTATGCCGATGGTGAAGTCGCTGCAGTCGAGGTAACTTCATCCAGGGACCGCGAATCTATTCAGATGCATAAGAGGATATCCAATCCCAAGAAGGGCGGCTCGCGAATTCCAGCCAGCAAATGCAAGCGAACATGGTATGTTCTTGCTTTATCTGATGCGGACATTGACCTAATCCGGAACAATGCCGACGAACGCCTCGCGGAATTAGAGATTGCGGGAATCGAAGAATTCGATTATATCCGGGCAAATGCATACCTGCATCGTGTTGCACTAAACTATTCTCAATTTGGATATCGAGAAAAGGACGCTCCCGGAACTGCAATCGCAGCCAGGATTTGCAATGAACTCCGTCTTATGAGCGGGACTGTAATCAGTTCATCCTCCAAACCCGAGATCATAATGTGCAGATACCCAAGCGGGGGAGCTGTTGGCGCAAGCTGCGCAACTGATGCCGCAGAAAATGAAATCGCATCAAACAGGGAAAAGCTTGGTAGGGCAACTACAAAAGAGCGTCATCTTGTCGTTTACATAGACCATTCGAATGGAAAGTCATGGATAGGGATGACATTGTTTGAACCTCCGTCGTCGAAGCCCAACCTCCCTGAAGAAATCACCAATCTATGGATAATTGCTCAAACAGATAGAGATCGATACGTCGTCTGGACTGGAACCTCTTTAGAGTCATGGCAAGCAATTACTCTTCAAAATCCGAAAGAAGAATTCACCGGAGGAATTGAACAGTGAGGAAGAAGGTAAGCATCATCGGCGCCGGCAATGTCGGCTCAACCGCCGCACACTGGCTCATGGCCAAGGAATTGGCCGATGTGGTGATGATCGATGTAGTCGAAGGTGTACCGCAGGGCAAGGCGCTCGATCTGCAACAGGCGCTGCCCATCGAACGCTCCGACGTGCACATCACCGGCTCCAACGATTACGCCGACACCGCCAACAGCGATGTGGTGATCATCACCGCCGGCATTCCCCGAAAGCCCGGGATGAGCCGCGACGACCTGCTGCACACCAACTTCAAGATCATGACCGATGTGGTCAAGAATGTGGTTGCCTATTCGCCCGAGTCGATTCTTATCGTCGTCTCCAATCCGCTGGACGCCATGGTGCAGGCCGCTTATCGTCTGTCGGGCTTCAATCGCGAACGCGTGCTGGGCATGGCCGGCATTCTAGATTCAGGCCGCTTCAAGAGTTTCATCGCCCAGGAGTTGAAGGTGAGCGTGGAGAACATGAGCTGCCTGGTTCTTGGCGGTCATGGCGACCTGATGGTTCCGCTGGTCCGCTACACCACCGTCGCCAGCATCCCCATCACCGAGTTGCTTTCCCAGGAGCGCATCGACGCCATTGTCCAGCGCACCCGCGAAGGCGGCGGCGAGATCGTGAAGCACCTCAAGACCGGCAGCGCATACTATGCGCCCTCGGCAGCGGCTGTGGAGATGGCCGAGGCCATCCTCAAGGACAAGAAAAAGATTCTTCCCTGCGCGGCTTATCTGCAAGGCGAGTACGGCATCAACGGCTACTTCATGGGCGTGTTGTGCAAGCTGGGCGCGGCCGGCCTGGAACAGATTGTCGAGATCAGGCTAAGTGATGAAGAACGCGCCGCCCTGATTAAGAGCGCTGCCGCCGTCAAGGAACTCTGCGACGTCATCGGTGTGTAATGCAGACAGACAAGGAAAGGCGCCTGAAGTGCGTTGACAGGCGCCTTGACTTGGGCTTAGGATTTTTTCTGCTGAATGTTGACCGATTGCCGGAGGTGGTTAATTCCTATGCCGTCATCTGATCCCGGTAACGAACTTGCTAAGCGCCTTGCCAAGAAATCAGGACTTGCCGAAAAGCAGGCAAAAGCATTTCTCGAAGCGCTGCTTTCCCTGATCGCCGAGGAGCAGAAGACCACAAGTTCCCTGGGACTGCTCTTGTCCGCGATAGCCCCGCCCTTTGCTTCCTCGAACACGATCACGATCCCCATGCATTTCGGCAAGACATTCGGCGGGAAACCAATTGTAGCTGGCATAAGGCCGCCTTTGTTTGCGCCGATAAAGGTCGGCCATGGCGGATACCCAGGCCCATTGCTCAAGGAACCATTCGCAAAGATCGTGATTGATCCCGGACAAGTTCGATTCGATCTCAACAAGCTCGACTTGACAGATGTGCATGGTGCGCTAACCAAGGCACTATCGGTGTCGAAGATCAAAGGCGCTAAGGAGTGACCGCGGCATATGAAGACAAAATCATCTCCTGAGCTTCCATCCAACGGAATCTCCTATACTGATGTGCTTGCCCGTCTCGCCACGGCTAGTATGCGGTTGTCGGATATACTGCGCCCTCTTGGCATCGGCGTTGTAGTTTTCTGCTGGGGATTGTTAACGGCTGACAAGGGGCTTGCGCGCGATGTTGCCGTGGCCCATCGCCACTGGATCGCGGTTACCGCGGCCATTGCTATTCTCGGCCTGTCGTTTGATCTGTTTCAGGCTATCGTCGGATATTGGGTTCCTAGCCGCCTTCTGCAGAATATGGAAGAAAATAATCTGGCGACGAGCTTCTACGATTACACCAGTTTGGTTTACCGGTCTAGCACTTTCTTCTTTGTCGGTAAAGCCATTCTCATGCCCGTTGCGGCCGCTTCGATTGCCATCCTTATATTCTTTATGGCTGTGTAGCTCTTCTCCCGCGCTTTTGGCGCACTGGACTCAGCGGTGCCCAAAGCGCGGGAGAATTTGCCAGTCTCTGTACCGGTTCACCGCTTCACAAACTCCACCACCTTCGGCCCAATCTGCGCGGTGCACTGCGCGGGAGCCAGGTGGCCGCAGCCGGGAATCACATCCAGCTCTGAATGCGGCACCAGGCGGTGCATCGTCTCGCCCAGGCTGAGCGGGGTGATGGAATCCTCCGCGCCCCACACCAGCAGCACCGGCATCTTCAGTTCCGGCAGCAGGCTGTCCGTGGCGTCGTGGCCCGTACTCATGGAGCCTATCGCCCGGTCAATCAGCCAGGCTCTCTGCTTTGACACGCGGATAATGTCGCGCGCAACGAACTCCGGCGTCTTCGGCGGATGGGGCATCAGCAGTGCATTCAGTTGATCGAGTTCGGCAGGCGTGTTGGGCAAAAACAGGCGCACATTCCATGCGGGCTTGAAGGTGACGCCGACCGAGTCAAAGAGCATCAGATGGCGCACCCGTTCCGGATGCCGGAGCGCCACATGCTGCGCAACCCCGCCGCCCATCGACCATCCGCCCAGGTCCACCTGCTTCAGCCCCAGCGCATCCAGAAAGCCCGTCACGATCTCGGCCTCGTCATGCACGGAATAGGAGAAATCGGCAGGCTTTTCACTGCGTCCGTAACCGAGCAAATCGGGCGTGTAGACACGGAAGCCGGCCTTAGCGAAATAGGGCGCCAGGTTCTGCCAGTCCTCGCCTTGCCCGCCCAGCCCATGCACCAGCACCACCACTGGCCCGCCGGCCGGCCCCTGCGCAAGATAATGCACATGATGGCCCGCAACATCGACCGTGCGGCTTTCCACTCCTGTCAAACACTCCCGCAGATACATCGCCTCCTTGTAGTAACTGACAGGCCGAGCCCAGAAGCCGGCCCCGGCAACCACAATCAACCCGCCCACAACCCACAACAGCTTCTTGATAATTTTCATCGTTCCTCCAACTCTTGCGCCTTCAGCCAACCTGCCTCGATAACCCGCACGGTGATCGGATCAAGCTGAAGCGCGCCAGCTGCGTTCCAATCTTCGCGTTCCACCCACTTCACCGCATCGGCGTCGGAAGCCGCCAGCAACTGGCCACCCACTACTCGGCAAAGATAATCGGCGATCACATAATGATAGCGGACGCGCTCGCTTTCGCGATGAATGCGTTCCAGCAGCTCGATCAGCTGCAAAACTTCAACGATAAGCCCAGTCTCTTCCCGCACCTCGCGCGTCACGCCATCGGTCAGCGATTCGCCCAGCTCCAGCAAGCCGCCGGGCAGCGTCCAATGGCCCTTCATCGGCTCGTTTCCCCGCCGCACCAGCAGCACCCGGCCAGTCTGCACAATCACCGCGCCCACGCCCACCAGCGGCGCCAATGGAAACTCTCTCTGCATGATTCTCCGAATGTGCAACCCTCTACGATAGCGCAACTATTCGCCCGGCGTATCATCAAAGACACACGGGAGAGAACCATGGCGGAATTCACGCTGCAAATCGATGGAATGCACTGCGGTGCCTGCGTAAAGTGCGTCACGCAGGCACTGGCCGCGGTCGAGGGCGTCGTCGTCAACGAAGTCCGCGTGGGAAAGGCGCGGCTCACCTCCAGCCAGAACCCCGCGCCCGTCGATCTTGCCGTTGCCGCCCTCGCCAAGGCCGGCTTCACCGCGCATCTGGAAGCGTGACGCCGTCTATGGCCACAGAATCCCTCACACTACCCATCCTGGGAATGACCTGCGCCTCCTGCCAGCATCACGTGGAAGAGGCTCTGCGCGCCACGGCCGGGGTCAAATCCGCACATGTAGACCTGATTGCCAATCGCGCCCAGGTGGACTTCGATCCGTTGATCGCCACGCCCAACGCGCTGGTCGAAGCCATTCGCGCGGCAGGTTACGATGCCGTGCTTCCCCGCTCCGATGCGTCTTCGCAAACCTCCTCTGACTCACTCGCAAATGCCGCCGGACTAAAAGCAGTTGCCACGCTGTTCGCCGGAGCCGTGGCTATGTTGTTGGCCATGCCGCTGGGCACGGAAATGGGATCGTTGGACCACGCGCTGATGTATGTTTTCCCCTGGCTTTTTGCGCTGTCCCCAGAGTTTCTGCGCTGGTTTCTGCTGATTCTCACTGCATTTTTTATGGTCTGGGCAGGCCGTGGCATTTACCTGAGCGCCCTGCATGGCCTGCGTCACGGTACCACCAACATGAACACGCTGGTCAGCCTGGGCACCGGCGTGGCCTTTGCGTATTCCGCCTACGCCACCATCTGGCCCGCCGCCGGTCGGCAAGTTTACTTCGATGCGGTTCTGCTCATTCTCGGATTTCTTTTGTTGGGCAAAAGCCTGGAAGGCCGCGCCAAACACCGCGCTCTTGCCGCGCTTGAATCGCTCTCCCGACTGCGGCCCACGACAGCACGTCTGATTCGCAATGGCACACAGACTATCGTCCCGCTCGATGAGATTCAGACCGGCGACAGTGTTCTGATCCTGCCCGGAGAACGCTTTCCCGTAGACGCGACGGTTCTAGAAGGCCGCACCACCGTGGATGAATCGATGTTGACCGGCGAACCGACGCCGCTCGACCGCCAGCCCGGAGGCCGCGTGCTGGCCGGTTCGCTCAACTACGAAGGCGCAGTAACCTGCCGTGCCGAATCCCTGGGCGAGGCAACCATGCTGGCGCAGATCACGCGCATGGCTGCTCAGGCGCAGAGTTCGCGCGCACCCATGGAGCGGCTCGCCGACCGCGCCAGCTCAATCTTCGTTCCCATCGTGCTGGCCCTGGCCGCGCTCACCTTTGTAATTTGGCTTTTCACAACACATTCGTTGCAGATGGCCCTGGCCGCGACCGTCTCCGTGCTCGTCGTCGCCTGCCCTTGCGCCATGGGATTAGCCGTGCCCGCCGCGCTCACTGTGGCCGTGGGACGGGGTGCACAGTTCGGCGTCCTCTTCAAAGGCGGCGAGGCGCTCGAACGCCTTGTCGGGCTGAACGCCGTCGTGCTGGACAAGACCGGAACGCTGACCGCGGGCCGTCCGGTGCTGGCTGCCGTTCATGCGCTGGGGGATTACGCCGAAAACGATCTCCTACGCCTTGCCGCTGCCGCCGAGGAACGATCCAACCATCCGCTGGCCCACGCGATCATAGAAGCCGCAAAATCGCGCAAATTGTCCTGGCCCTCAGCCGAGGACGTGCAGGTCCTGCCAGGCCGTGGCCTCACCGCCAAAGTCGAAGGCCGCGATTGCCTGCTGGGCAACGAAGCGCTCTTCAAGGAGTTCTCCATTTCGCTGCCAACAAATGCACCCCCACCGGAACCAGGCGTGACGCGCTTGTGGATGGCTTTCGATTCAGTCCCCGCCGGTTTTTTCGATGCCCGCGACACACTGCGACCCGATGCTGCCGAAGCTGTGGCCGCGTTGCGCCGCTTTGGCCTGCGCGTGCTGATGCTCACCGGCGATTCCGCCCCCGCCGCCGCGCCCATCGCACAACAAGCCGGAATCACCGAAGTTGAAGCTAGCCTCGACCCAGCCGGCAAGCTGGCCCGCATTCGCGCCCTGCAAGCGAGCGGCCTGTGCGTGGCCATGGTGGGCGACGGCATCAATGACGCCGCAGCCCTGGCCCAGGCTGACGCCGGAATCGCGATGGGCACCGGCGCTGACCTGGCGCAGGAGGCCGGCGATGTGCTGCTGCTGCGCGCGCGCCCCGCCGCCATTCCAGCGACAATTGATCTCGCCCGCTCCACACTGCGCGTGATGCGCCAGAACCTGATCTGGGCCGCGGCCTACAACCTGCTCGGCATTCCGCTGGCCGCGGGCGTACTCTATCCCAGCTTCCACATCCTGCTCAGCCCCTGGCTGGCCGCCGCCGCCATGGCCCTCAGTTCTGTCAGTGTGCTGGCCAACAGCCTGCGCCTGCGCGCTTGGCAACCTTCCTCGGGTAGTAGCAGTTTATTTTGAAATCATCCTTTCAGCAGCATCCGCAGCTATGGCCTTGCCAAGCCAGTCTGCCCTCTTTGATTAGGACGGGAACGGCAATAAGAGCCGCGAATGAGTCGAACCATGGAAGGTGAAAAATCGCATTGACGGTGAGGCCAACCAAGGCGATCAACGCAAGATAGGCGCATGTGGCTGATTGAACGGCATCCGCTGCCAGCGCTGTGTTTCCGCTCCGGCGAGCTTCCCGTCGTTTCAGCGCGGCGAGAACCGGCATCGCAATCAACGCGGCAATGGTAATGCCAATGCCTGCGCAACTGGTTTCAGGCCGTAGATGCAGAGCTATGGAAGCAAGTGCCGTTGCTGCAACCACGAAAGCGAGAACAAAGAGCAGAGACGCAGCCGCACGCGTCGCCTTCCGCTCCGAAATCGAGATGCATGCGATCGACTGCAAGAGGACCACGGTCGCCGACAGCAACTCCACCAGGCTGTCGGAGCCGAAAGCCGCCATTGCGGGACTGTGAGCCGTGACCGCGGCATACGCGGACACCCCAAACTCCACCAGCATCCATGCCAATGTGACACTCTGAAGCCAGTAGACTGTTGTTCTGTGAGCTTTCTGGACACAAGCCGTGGAAGCCGCGTTCGCGGGCTCTCTTCCGGTCTGTACAATCTCTGTCATACATGAATTATGCCTCCTTTGGCTCTCAAACTGACCCTCTACCCATCCTCGGCGCGAATCGTCCCGGCGCGATAAACTAGCCTTAGTCGTGCGCATCCTGACCCGTTACATTACCGGCGAAATTCTCTCCCATGCGGTTATCGGCGGCGTGATCTTTACCTTCGTTCTTTTCATGAAGGAACTGCCCCACATCCTGGAAATGGTGGTTCACAACAGCTCCACCTTTACCAGCGTTTTTGAAGTTGTTCTCTTCATGCTGCCCAATTTCTTCATGATCACCATCCCCATGGCGGTGCTGGTGGGCGTGTTGCTGGGCTTGAGCCGACTGGCCGCTGACAGCGAGATCATCGCCATGCGCGCCTCCGGCCTGGGCATCGGCTACTTTGTGCGCGTGGCCTCCATCGTGGCCATCTTCGGCACGCTGCTGGGGCTGGTCAATTCTCTATTTATTGCGCCGCGCGCCAATCAGGCTATTCTGGCCATGGACAAGGCCCTGGCCATGCAGGCCTCCTACGAGATTGAGCCGCGCGTCTTCGACGAAGATTTTCACAATTTCGTTCTCTACGTGCAAGACGTGCGCTCCGGAACCGGCGCGGCCAACTGGCGGCAGGTTTTCATGGCAGACACCACCGATCCCGCCACGCCACAGATCACCACCGCCGCCTCGGCCACCGTGGCCAACGATTCCGGCCAGGAACTGCTCATGCGGCTGCGCGATGGATCGCGCCATGAGACCGTGGCCGGCCAGCCACAACAGTACAACATCTCCACTTTCAACTTTACCGACTTGCCCCTAGCCTCAAGCCAGCAGAGTGAAGGGCATCTGGGACGCATGGACACCGCCATCTACGCCCTGCGCATGAACCAATTGCGCGCGCACACCCATGGCCCGGAGTCCAAACGGTTCCAGATTGAATTGCAAAAACGCTTCGCTTATCCGGCAGCCTGCATGGTGCTGATGCTGGTTGCCGTTCCCCTGGGCGTTACCTCGAGGCGCGGCGGCAAAAGTTCTGCCTGGGTGGCCACCCTCGCGCTGGTCGTCGTCTACTACTCACTCTCCCTGATCGGCATCGCCATGGCCAAGCAGAACTGGATCTCCGCGTTTCTCGCGGTATGGATGGCCAACCTTATCTTTGCTTCCGGCGGACTCTTCCTGCTCTGGCAGATGGCCTCCGGAGGCCGCATTCTGTATGCCATCGATACCTGGTTCTCACGCTTCCTTGAGTCTTTGTTCGCCATGCCGGACAAACCCCTCTACATTCCCCTGAGCGGCCTGCTGAGCAGGTTTCAATCGCGCCCCCAGCACGCCAAGGCCCGCCATATCTTTCCGCGCATTCTCGACAAGTATGTGGTGAGTGAGTTTCTCAAGATATTTTTTCTGGTGCTGGCCGGTTTTGCCTCGCTCATACTAGTCTTCACTGTTTTTGATCTGCTCAAAGACATCCTCAGCCACGACATCGGCTGGTCCACGGTTGGCCAGTATCTGGTAAACCTCACCCCCAGCATTCTCTACCAAACCACCCCCCTGGCCGTACTCATCGCAGTGCTGGTCACCTTCGGAGTGCTGAATCGCAATTCGGAGATCATCGCCATGAAGGCCTGCGGCATCAGCCTTTACCGGCTGGTGGTTCCCATCGTATCCATCGCCGCTATCCTGTCGCTCTCCCTCTTCCTCTTCGACCAGTTCTATCTGCCCCAGGCCAACCGCAAGCAGGAGGCTCTGCGCAACATCATCAAGGGCAAACCGCCGCAAACCGTTCTGCACCCTGAGCAGAATTGGATCTTCGGCCAGCCGCATCCCGGTGAGCCCGACCGCATCTTCTACTATCAGTTCTTCGACCCGGAACGCAACGAGTTCGCCAATCTCTCGCTCTTCGAGTTTGATTCCTCCACTTTTGCGCTCTCGCGGCGCATGTTTGCCGCCCGCGCCGTCTGGAATCCAGAAACCGCTTCCTGGAGCTTCCTCAACGGTTGGGAACGCGACATTGATGGCGCCAATGTCAGCGATTACCGCGAGTTCCTGAAGACCTCCTTCGCGGAGATTCATGAACCCCCCAGCTACTTTCAAAAGGAAAGCAAGAAAGCGCAGGAGATGAACTTCGGCCAGCTTGAAAGCTACATCGGCGATTTGAGCCAGAGCGGCTTTGACACCATGCGCCTGCGCGTCGAGCTGTGGCACAAGCTCGCCTATCCACTCATGGCTATAGTCATTGCGGTACTCGCCATTCCCTTTGCCCTCTTTATGGGACGGCGCAGTTCACTTACCGGCATCGCCGTGGCTATCGCCGTCGCCCTCGCCTACATTGTCCTTAATGATCTTTTTGAGAACCTGGGAGGCGTGAACTACCTGCCCGCCGCCCTGGCCGCATGGGCATCGGATCTGTTGTTCGGCCTGGTCGGCGGCTATCTGCTGCTCAGAACGCCAACGTAAGTGGCAGTAGCACAGTTTTCGAATCGGCGACCATACGCCCATGATCTTCATTCAACTTGAACGGCATTTTCATTTAGCTGCGGCTGGGCTATTATCATCTGCAATATGATCGCGATAGATGGAAAGATGGATCAGGCAATCGGGGGCACACTGTGCGCGGCCATTTTCTACTTCATCTTATTTTGGCGTATCTTCAAAAAGGAATCCCGGAAATAGAGTGGTGGAGTGTGGCGTCATCACGCTCACGGTGTTTTTCGTAATGCTTCTGTTTAGCAAATTCGGTAATATTCCCGATTGGCTGTTCGGACTCTGGCTGATATTGGTCGTTCTGCTGTGTTTCTCGACTTTATTTTTTGTTGTGCAACGTGCTTATCGCGCATTCCGACACGTATAGATGCATAATCTGCATCGTTCAGGGCGGATTACCGGCAAACTGGAAACTGCACCACTATCGCGTAAGATCGTCATTTGCCGGATTATGCAATATCTGATAATCTGATTCTATGAGCACCAAGGCTATCACTGTTACCGAGGCCGCGCGCAACTTTGCCGATTGCATCAACCGCACCCGCTATCAAGGCATAACATTCGTGCTGCATAAGAACGGCGTACCCGTGGCCCGGATTGTTCCAGAAGAACAGAAGCCGCGTACCGGCCGGGAGATTGCCGCAGCGCTCCGTGTGGCGCTCAAGGACGTTCATCTCGGAGAGGAAGAGGCCACGGCATGGCTCCACGACCTTGAAGAATCCCGCAAAAACCTGATTCCGGCAGTCGATAAATGGCAATACTGATCGATTCCGATGTCATCATTGAAGCCGAACGGGGCCATTTTGACCTTGATGCGTGGCTTGTATCCATGCCACACGAAGAGTTCAAACTCGCAGTCATAACTATTGCTGAGTTATGGCATGGAGCAGAGCGGGCAACAGGCGCTCATCGTGTAAAGCGGCGTTTGTTTCTTCAGCGAATATTTGACACATTCGACTTCGTTCCCTATGGCGAAAAGGCGGCCTTCGAACACGCACGCCTCTGGGCCAAGCTTGAATCGAAAGGCCAGATGATCGGCGCACACGACGTGATTCTTGCGGCCATCGCTTTGCAAATGGGCAGCGCCGTAGCCACCTTCAACGTGAGCCACTTCTCCGCCGTGAAGGGCCTCGAGGTCATCGAGCCAAAGTAACGCCCGCCCCGCCCCGTACAATAAAACCATGTTCCACGACCTGACCCCGCTCTTCGTTTACATGCGCCGCTACCGCTGGGGATACCTATGGGGCACCCTGTCGTGCATTTGCACCAACATTATTTGGGTCTTGTTTCCCCAGGTCATCCGAATGGCCATCGATGGCATTGGCGGCAAATGGGTTATCTATCCCAGGGCCTTGCAGTGGGCCGTCGATGCGTTGAGCCGCGGAGACACGCGCATCAAGGTAGTGATCTTCGCCGGCCTGCTGGTCATCATCGCTTTGGTCAAAGGCGTATTCCTCTACTCCCAGCGCTGGATTCTCATCGGCATCTCGCGGGAGATCGAGTTCGACATGCGCAACGATCTCTTCCGCAAATTGGAATCGCAGGACTCCGGCTTTTATCAGCGTTATCGCACCGGCGACATCATGGCCCGCATGACCAACGACCTGAATGCCGTGCGCAATCTCCTCGGCCCGGCCCTCATGTACAGCGCCAACACCGTCTTCTTTACCGTGGGCGCGCTGTTTTTCCTCTTACGCATCAGTCCATGGCTCACTCTGGTGGCCTTCGCGCCCATGCCTCTGGCCAGCATCCTGGTGCAGTACTTCGGCAGCAGAATTCATGACCGATTTGAGCGCATTCAGGCCAGCTTCTCCGACATCTCATCGCAAGCCCAGGAAAACTACTCCGGCGCCCGCCTGGTGCGCGCCTTCGCTCGCGAAGAATCTCAGATCGCCCTCTTCGAGCGGCTCAACCGCGAGTACATAGCCCGCTCACTCAAGCTGGTGCAGCTCATGGGCATGTTGTGGCCCACGCTGGAATTTGTTCTGGGCATCGCCATGATCCTCACCCTGCTGGTCGGCGGACATCAGGTCATCGCCCACCGCATCAGCGTCGGCCAGTTCGTAGCCTTCAACACTTACATGGTCCTGCTCACTTGGCCCATTATCGCCGTCGGTTGGGTGGTGAACATCTTCCAGCGCGGCACCGCCTCGGTCAAGCGCATAGACGAACTGATGCGCGCCGAACCCGTCATCGATGACAGCGCCGCCGATCCGGCCATTCAAGCAGAAACCGTGCTCGGCGGCGAGATAGAATTCCGCAATCTGAGTTTCAGTTATAACCAGACTCCAGTACTCAGCGGCATCTCGCTCAAGATTCCCGCCGGCTCCAGCCTGGCCATCGTCGGCCCCACCGGCTCAGGCAAATCCACGCTCATCAACCTCATTACACGGCTCTATGAAGCGCCTGAAGGCTCGTTGCTGATCGACGGACGTCCGGTGCGCGACTATCCATTGGCGGTGCTCAGGCGCAACATAGGCCTGGTTCCTCAGGAAACCTTCCTGTTCAGCACCACCATCCGCGAAAACCTTGCTTTTGGCGCGCCCCAAGCAGATTCCGAAGCCCTGCTAGAAGCCGCCGAAGCAGCACATATTCGTAAAGAGTTTGAAGAATTTCCCCAAGGTTTTGAAACCATCGTGGGAGAGCGCGGCGTCACACTCTCCGGCGGGCAGAAGCAACGAGCGGCCATCGCACGGGCATTGCTGCGCCGTCCGGCCATCCTCATCCTCGACGACGCGCTGGCCAGCGTGGACACCTACACGGAAGAGCGCATCCTGGGGGGACTGCGCGGCTACATCCAGAATTCAACCACCATCCTGATCTCTCATCGCGTCTCCACCGTGCGCAATGCCGATCAGATAGCCGTGCTGGACCACGGAAGAATTGTGGAGTTGGGTTGCCACGAAGAGTTGCTTGCCCGCGACGGCTACTACGCCGGCCTTTACAGCAAGCAGCAACTGGAAGAGGAACTCACAGTCGCCGGATGAGAAATGCAGGGACTAGGGACTAAGGGACTAAGAGACTAGGGAATAGCAGACTCATTAAGAGAGTGGAAATTTCCTATCGTCGAGCCTTCTATCAATTCATTTCTACGGCACAAAAGAGCCATAAGGTTTGATTACATGACTGTGTACGCCAGGTCTTAGTCCCTAAGTCCCTGTCTTTACGCGTTCCATCTAGAGCCAACCGAAGAGTCTGAGCCGTAATCGGAGTTATCCTGCCTGTGTCCGGAGATCATGCCGGCCACCTGTAGCGGAGCCGGATTCACTTCGGGATCCCTGGCCACCTGGCGCCATGCGTCGCGCACGTTCTTTACGCATTCGATTACATGTTCAAACTTCTGCCGTGAGGCCGATTGCGAGGCCTGCAATATCTGCGCGAAGATTGATGCATAGAACTCGCTGAGAACCTTCGCGGGCTGTCCTCCGACATCCATGCGCAGCCGCGCCTGCAAATGAATGATGATATCCAATGCCCGCTTGACGGCGGTTCTGCGCGCCTCCGCATCGCCGCGTTCCACAGCCGCGGAGGCCGCGTACAGAAAACGCAGTATTCCGTCATAAAGCGCCACTACCAGGTCAACCGCCGAAGCGCCTTCTAGCGCATGTTGCTGATAACTTCCCATGGGATTTATGCTCCTTAGCCGTTCTGATTTTGGCCATAGCCGGTGATCGCCGAGTACAGCTCGTTGACCCCTTGCAACTGCGTGGGCAGCTCCTGCATGATCTGGTTCGCCGTGTTCAGTTCCGTTGTCAGACTGATCTGCTGCGCCGAGATCATGCTCTCTTCCTTTGAAATATCCGCGTTCAGAGTCGATTCGATGTTGCTATCCGATTTCAATGCAAGCGATATAATGCCCGTCGATGTGCTGGATCCGGCGTTCGTTATCATGGTGTTGAATGTCTGGCCCCAGCTGTTGAAGTTTTGGAAGAAGCCGGCAACGGAGCTATAGTCCGAGTTCAGCAGCGAATCCAGGCTGCCGGCGTCGAAGGTCAGCGAACCGTCATTTTTAACGCTGATGCCCAGGCTGCTCAGGCTGTTGATGTCCGACGAGTTCGTGTAGCCCAGAGTCGTGCTGTTGGTGTGGGTGGAATCCAGAATGTTGGAGGTCACGGTCAACGCTCCGTTGCCCCCCTCGGTGTTGGACGTCAGCGTCAAGATCGTGCCGATTGCGTGGCTGCCGACCGCCACCGAATTGAGCGAAGCCGTGACTCCAATGCCGGCTGTGCCGTTGATCGCCGACATTAGACTGGAGAGCGTGCCGCCCGATGGAGGCAGATTGACAGTCTGCGCCGCGCCGGTGCCCGCCTGGATGGAGATGGAGCCCGTGAGCGCATCGCCGGCGGCGGCTACACTCAGTGTGCCGCTGTCTTCCGTGTTGCCGGTGTAGCCGGCTGTGTCGGAGTATTTCAGTAGCGTGTCGCTGGTGGCTACGATGCCGGAATTGATCGACAACGACCCGCTGGCCCCAGCGAATTGCGAGGTCAGCGCCAGGGTAGACTGGCCTCCGCTGGTCACTACATTGGCCGTGACCCCGAGGCCGGCAACATTCATGCTGGGCGTCACGGTCAATGCTCCGTTACTCCCAGACGATAAAGTCAGGGTCGTCGTCCCGTCCGTGGTGACCGCGTTGGCCGTGACCCCAAGACTGATATCCGCGTTGATGGTGCTGGCCAGGCTGGAGAGCGTGTTGACGCTGGTTCCGGTGTAAAAGATGTTGGCTGTATCCGTGCCGGCGCCTGTGACGATGGTATCCGCCGTGCCGCTGCCCGCCTGGATGGTAATCGAGCCGGAAAGCGTACCAGAAGCGGATGCGGTCAGTGTGCCGGTTGAGGCGCTGCCCGCAGTATAACTCAGCGCCGTACTGACATTGGCGGAGTTGATGGCGTTGGCCAGGCCGGAGAGCGTGTTGTAGCCGCTCGCGGAGCCGGTGTAATAGGTATTCGGGGCCGACGGGCCAGTGCCCACTACGAATGTTTCCGCCGTGCCGCCGCCCACCGAGATGGTCATCGAGTCCGACAGAGTCGTATTGTTGCTGGTGGAAATTGGGGTCAATGTGCCGTTCGGGTTGGTCGTATTGAGGCCGCCCAGCAACTGCTGCTGCAACAGCGAAAGCGTGGGAGAGCCATACAGCGGTTCGGGAGTGCCCGAACTGGTGTTCCCATCCTGGATGTTGATGGCGCTGATCAGCGCGTTATAGTCGCTCACCATCTGGCCGACCGTGCTTTCCACATCGGTGTTGTCGTTGCCGATCACCACCTGCACCTGCTCGCCTGCCGCGCTCGGCGCAAGCAACTGAAACGTCACGCCGGGGATCAGATTGGCCACTGTGTTCGAGGCGCTGGTCAAACCCACGCCGTCCACCGTCAAATTGGCGTCCGTGCCCGTCACCGGGGAGGTGTAGCCCAGCCAGTTGCTGGTGTCCACAATGCTTGAGGTCACGGTCAACGCCTGGGTGCTGGTTACATCATTCCCGGTGGCGCTGGTCAGTGTCAGTTGGCCGCCTGCATTGACCGCGGCATGAACACCGAAGGGGTCGGTTTCTACGCCGCCGGTTACGCCGGCCGCGCCGCCGTTGATGTAATTCACCAGACCGGCCATGGTCGGGGCATTGTTGGTGCCCGCGCCGCCGGTGACAAAGCCGGCCGTAACTTCGGCCATGGTGATCTGTTGCGCCGCGCCGCTACCCACTTTGATGGTCATCGAGCCGGAGAGCGTATCGCTCGTGTTGGCCGCCGCAGCCAGTGCTCCGGAGTTGCTTGCGCCCGGCGTGCCGGTGTAACTCAGGATTGTACTGGCGGTGTTGCTGGTGTCCTTGATCGAATTCGAGCTGACGGTGATATTTCCGCCCGCGCCCGAGGTGCCCGATACCAGGCTCAGCATAGAACCCGAGGAATCCGTCAGCACGCTGGCGTTGATGCCCGCGTTGGAGGAGTTGATGGCCGCCGCCAGCCCGGCCAGTGTATTGTTCCCAGATGAGGTCGGGACACTGACGGCAACCGTCGTGCCGCTGCCCACCTGCAGCGTGATCGAACCGGTCAGCGTATCCTTGGCGTTGGCTATCTGTGTCATGTACCCGCTCGAGGTCGTCGCCAGATTGCTCACCTCCACTGTATGTGTTCCTGCAACCGCCGATGACGTGGCGCCGGTCAGTGTCAGCACATTGGTGTCCGAGCTGGAACCTGTCTTTTGAGCCAGGATGCCCGTCGCATCAGTCAGCGTGCTCATATCGTTGGAGAGATTCGAGATCAGCGTCCCTAGGCTGGAGATCGTCGTATCCTGGCTCTCCAATGTCGTCAACTGCGTCTTCCACGGCGTCTCCACATTTTGCAGATTGCCCACAATCTCCGCCACCGTCGAACTCACGTCGAATCCAGCTCCGCTGGTAGGCGACCCGAAACTTATGCCTACTGTGCCCATTGAACTCCTCATCAACAACTTATGCAGCCTGAGAACCAACCATTACTTATCAGGATTAAAAGAAACTCATGAATCAGCCTGCTCTCTGCATTCCACTGCAAACTGACTCAATTCATGCTGGCCTCTTAATTCATCGGCCTGCGCAATGCACTGCTTTAGAACATTCCCCGCGATTTCCTGTGATGATTCGCTACCACCCCGATACGCAGAAGGAGGACGCCCTTGCGAGCGCCCTCCTGGGGTGTTTGGCTTTACGCCGTTGGATTACTGCAGCAGCTTGGTTACTTCCTGCTGTACGCTGTTGGCCTGCGCCAGGGCGGCGATGCCCGTCTGGCTCAGAATCTCGTACTTTGACATGTTGGATGTTGCCGACGCATAGTCTGTGGCCTGCACCGCGTTCTGCGCAGATTCCACATTCTCCTGTTGCGTGCTGAGAACCTGGCTGGCCGCGTTCAGCGTGTTGATCTGGGCGCCGATGTAGCCGTCCTGTGCCGCGACGTCGGTGATGGCCGAGTTAAGAGCGGTCAATGCCGCCTCCGCATCGTTCTGGTTGGAGAGATCGGTTGTGCTCAGAGACTGGCCGGCCAGATCCGAATAGCTGATTGTGGCCGTGCCGCCCACGCTGTTTGTGTCCGCGACTGGCGTTGGGGCAGCAGCCTGACCGGTGGCGATATCCGCAATTCCGTCATTAGCTCCGAAGGTGGGGTTCTGGACGCCGGTGGTGTAATATCCGCCCGACGCGGTGTAGATCAACGTGCCACCCGTTGCGTCAACAAGTGAAGATCCAGTGATTGCTGATTGAACGCTGTTTTGCGTGGTAATCACCAAATTTCCAGCTGCGCCGCCGGTCAGATTGTTTGTGACGGTGAACCCGTCTCCGGTCAGAGTAGCCGCCAAATCAACCATATTGTCGGTGGTGCCCGCATGACCCAGGGCAAGGGTGATGTTCGCGCCGGCGGCATTCTTGAGGCTGAGAGATCCAGTCAGAGCATCGGTCTCATCATCCGTGCCACCTGCGATTGCCAAAGTGCCAACAGAGCCCGGTGCGGCGCCGACGCCCACTCCAGCGCCCGCTCCATTGATCACAATACCGGTGTCGCCGCTGTGGCCCGCGCCCGCGGCTGCCACAGCTGCGGTTCCAGCCTGTGCGGCCGTGGTGAAGGAGGCGGTCAAACCCAGGCCTGCGCCATTGATGGCTTGGATCAATCCCTGCGTTGTGTTGGCATAATTGGAGCCTGTGCCAACAGTGATTGTTGCAGTCTTCTGAACAGCAGCGCCGGCCGCTCCTGTCGCCAAGTAGGTGACGGTGAGCTTACTGGTGGCGCCGTTTAACGCATCGCCGATGGTGGCAAGCGTGCCGTTCTTCGACAGGTCGATGAACGAGTTGTTGGCGCCGTTGGTGTACGCCATCACGCCGCCGGTGTCACCCAGGTTGGACGATGACAGCGAGCGAATGTTCAAATCGTTGATCGCCGATCCGACCGCTGAGGAGTCGCCGGTGTAAATGTTGGTATTGGAGCCGAAGACCGCCTCATCGTTGTAGGTGGTCGTCGAGCCGATGTTGGAAACTTCCGACAGAATCGACTGGTATTCCTGATTGGCCGCCGTATCCTGCGAGGAGTTGAGGGTGCCGTTCGAGGCTTCGGTAGCCAGCGTTACGGCCCGGTTTAGCAGGCTTGTCACTTGCGATAACGCGCCATCGGCAACCTGGAGCAAGCCCACGCCTTCCGTGGCATTGGTCACTGATTGGGTAAGGGCCTGCTGGTTGGCCTGGAGGCCATTGACCAGGGAAAGACCGGCTGCATCGTCGGCGCCGGAGTTGATCTTCGATCCGGAGGACAACTGTTGCAGTACGGTCGACAGGCTGTTATTGCTATTGTTTAGATTGTTCTCCGCGTAGACGGCAGAGAGGTTGTTCAAGACTCCCAGGGACATGGGGTACTCCTTGTGGATGCGTTGAATTACGGACTTTCCCCTGCAGTGCGCCCATATTTTTGTGGAACCGCGGGCTGCTACTTTAGGTTTGGTTACCGTCGCATCTGGCCCCTTCTTCGGCGTGAAACATGAGGACTTTATTACCCCCGCCTTTGTGTCCTGCCGCGAACACTTTCTCTTTCCTTTCTCTAATTACTTAACCTTTTCCAGCCGTTTGCCGATAACCACCGCGAAGGAGCTTCAAGGATATGATCGAACTTACCCGGCTTAACGGCACTCCGATAATGCTGAACAGCGATTTGATCAAAACCGCCGAAGCCTCCCCGGACACCATGCTGACCTTGATCAATGGAGAGAAGATGATCGTGCGCGAGGACACGGCCGAAATCGTCGAACGTGTCCTCGCCTACCGCTCGCGCTTGTTGGCCTTGGTAGCCAAGCGGCTGCCTTCCTATAACGAATTGCAGCGCGTGGTCTCGCTGACCAGTCTCGATGTTTCCGGCCAGCCTCCCCCGTCAATACAGCCTGGTAAAAAATCGCTCGAGGATATTTGAAGCGCGAATTCCACTCTCTGTGCAGATTTTTTTAGGAGTCTTTTATGGATAAGGGCAGTATCGGCGGAGCGTTCCTGGCCATTGCAGGCATCGTGACTGGACTGCTCATCGAGGGCGGCAACATGGGCCAGATTCTGCAGCCCACCGCGGCCCTGATCGTCTTTGGAGGCACCTTGGGTGCGGTGCTGCTCCAGTTTCCGCTTTCCACCGTGCTGGCCGCATTCGCCAGCATGACGCACATCTTTGCCGCCCCCCTCAAGCAAAACGATCAGCTCCTCAAACAATTGGTCGCCTTCGCCAACAAGGCTCGCCGCAACGGCGTCGTCTCGCTGGACAGCGACCTGCAAACGATTCAGGATCCCTTTCTCAAGCAAGCCCTCATGCTGGCAGTCGATGGCACCGAGCCTGCCGATCTGCGCAAGATCATGCGCGTCAGCCTGGATTGCACCGCGGAGAGCGAAGAACAGCTCCCCGCGGTCTTCGAGTCCGCCGGAGGATTCTCGCCCACCATCGGCATCCTGGGTGCGGTGCTGGGGCTGATTCAGGTCATGAAGAATCTGGACAACATTCAGGAAGTGGGCAAGGGCATCGCCGTGGCCTTCGTCGCCACTATCTATGGCGTGGGCATCGCCAATCTCTTCTTTCTGCCCTTCGCCGGCAAGATGCGCATCCGCGTCCGCAACGAACACCAGCGCCGCGAGATGATGCTGGAAGGCGTAATCTCCATCCTCGAGGGCATGAACCCGCGCATGTTGGAAGTCAAGCTGGCCGGCTTCATCAATGACCCCCTGCAAAAACCCAAGGAGAGAGCGGCATGAGGGTGGAGCGGCGCAAGCACATCATCAGCCAGGATCGATGGATGGTCTCCTATGCCGACTTCATCACCCTGCTGTTCGCATTATTTGTGGTGCTCTTCGCCTTCGCCAAAGCCGATCAGAAAAAACAGTTGCAGGTCACGGAGTCCATCGACAAAGCCTTCAAATCACTGGGCGTCTTTTCCCTCGCAAACTCCGACTCCAGCGCTGACCATGCGGCCGGCGCCATGAATACCGTCATGAGCGTGGATGTGCTGTCGCCGGCCAAGGTTAAGGAAGACCTGGAGCGCCTTCACCGCGAACTGGAGCTGAGTCTATCGAGCCAGGTCGCCTCCCATGCCATCTCCATGAAGATGGGCCGCGACGGGCTGGTGATCAGCCTGCACGATGCCGGCTTCTTCGCCTCCGGCTCGGCCACTCCCAAGCCCGAGGCCCTCCCCACGTTGCGCCAGATCGCCATCTCGCTAGGCCGCACCCCCTACGACCTGCGCATCGAGGGGCACACCGACAACATTCCCATCCATACCGCGGAATTTGACTCCAACTGGGAACTCTCCGCGGCCCGCGCCACACACATTGCCCGCATTTTTATCGATCTGAAGGCGATTCCCCCGGATCGCCTCTCGGCCGCCGGCTACGCTGAGTTCCACCCCGCGGCTAGCAATGACACCGTAGAGGGCCGTAGTGAAAACCGCCGCGTCGATCTGGTCGTCCTGCCACGCACAAAAATCGATCTCTCTGCGCCGGGACCCGATTATCCCACCGGCCCATGGCGCAGAATCACCGATGACGATGCGGCTGTGCAGGGCGAAAAGATCCCGGTCTCATCAAATCCATAAATTCGTAGATTAATCGGGGACTGTATAAATAACGTCCGCACAATCGCGCCGGAGACGCAGTGTTTGTTAGCCCCGCACTTCGCCGGGGTCCCCAAGAAACGGTCTTGGTTTCTTGGGGTGGTAGCGTAGGGAAAAAGAATCCATAACTTCGTAGCGGAGTCCCGTAGAGACGGCGTTTGATCAGATGTTTTTAGATTACCTCCCGCCAAATCCGCAAACTCCGCTGGCTCCCTACTCCACCCCCAGCACCTTGACGATCACCCGCTTCCGGCGCTGTCCGTCGAACTCGGCATAGAAAACCCGCTGCCAGGTTCCCAGATCCAGCTTTCCGTTGGTCACCGGCAACGTAGTCTCATGATGCAATAGCAGCGACTTCAGATGCGCATCCCCGTTGTCCTCGCCCGTCTGGTGATGCCGGTAATCCGTCCGCGCCGGCGCTAGCTCCTCCAGCCACTTGCCAATATCCTCAATCAGTCCGCTCTCCAGGTCGTTCACGTACACAGCGGCCGTAATATGCATCGGCGAAACAAAGCACAATCCATCCCTGACTCCGCTGCGCTGCACAATCTGCTCCACCTCGTCGGTGATGTGCACCATCTCCCGCCGCTTCCTGGTTTCCATCACCAGATACTCCGTGTGACTCCTCATCCAAGCCTCCTGGGATACGCTATTCAATCGTGGGTCAGTTTAAATGATCGAGGTCAATGAAGAAAATCTAGAAGCTGTTTCATAACCTGGTTTTGAAAGGGCACAACTTTGCAGCTTGCGGAAAAATGCAAACGGTGGAGCAAGAAGTGTCAGGACACGACTTTACAGCTTGCGGAAAAAAGGCGTTCTTTTCACGATGCTATGCCCTGCCGTTGCTTTTTGAACCTCAAATCAGTTGTGCTGCTGTTGATTTGTTCCTCTGGAGGCTTGATTTGCGGCCTCCAGAGACACGTATCCCCCGGACTTACTGCGCCAAAATCAGCTTCTGCATGCGTAGCAGGTTGTGCGCTGTGGCAACCAGGCTAAACAGCCAGTTGACTCGCGCCCTACCGCGCAGTTTTACCTGCCGGGCAACCCGGTCCTGCTTGGCCCAGCCGAACACTTTCTCCACCAACTTGCGCTTCCTCTGGCTGATGGCAAATCCTTCACTGCGGCGTTCTTCTTCGTTAAGCCAGTTGCGCCATTTCGGATTGGGCGCATATTCGGCTACATGCGGCCTGATGCGGCGGGCGCGCAACTGGCCAACGAACCGCTCCTGCTGATAACTCTTGTCGGCGCCCAAGGTGCACTCCACGGCGCGTTTTAACTTATCCACCATCACCAGCGCGGCCTCCTGCTCAGCCGTCTTGCTGGACTGCGTCACCATCGCTGCCACCACCAGCCCGTTGCGATTCTCCGTCAACACATGGCCCAGGTAGCTGGGCACCGCTGCCGCCGCGCCGCTCTTCTTGTACAAACGCGCCTCCGGATCGGTGGCCGATTCATGCGTGTCGCGCAGCAGCTTGCGGCCCCGCGCGCCCGTGCCCCGTTGGGGCGGCTCCAGCTTCTCGTGGAAACTGCGACGGCTGGCCCAAGCCTGAATCAATGTGCCATCCACGGTGAAATGCTCCTCGCTTAATAGCTGATGCGCGCGCGCTTGCTCCACCACCGCCAGCAGCAACTGCTCGGCGACCTCGCCCTCAATCAGCCGCTCGCGGTTCTTGGTAAATACCGTCACGTCCCACACCGGGTCGTCGATGTTGAGTCCCACAAACCAGCGGAAGAGCAGGTTATAGTCCAACTGCTCCATCAACTGCCGCTCGCTGCGCACCGAGTAAAGCACCTGCAAAAGCTGTGCCCGCACAAGCTTCTCCGGCGCAATCGACGGCCGCCCGCGCCGCGCGTACAACTGTTGGAACTCGGAGTCCAACTCCCGCAATGCCGCATCGGCCATCTGTCGAATGGCGCGTAATGGATGATCCTTCGGCACTCGCTGTTCAAGGCCGATGTAGCTGAATACCGCTTCCTGTTGTTGGTCATCTCCACGCATGATTAATACATACCCTATCGACCTGTGGAAACCATCGTGCCGGACCTGGTTCCTCAGCATTTTTCCGCAAG
>CAWDQS010000036.1:0-45391 GCA_963804295.1 uncultured Acidobacteriaceae bacterium | reverse complement strand
ACCTCCGACCACGAGGCAATCGCCAACACCTTCACCATCCCGGACCCCCGTTTCTATACATTTACTACGGGCCAGACCGGTTGTTCCGATATTCACGGCTGCATCGACCTGAGCGGCGCGATGAATGGGGCCAAGGGCCAGATCTACGACCCAACAACCTTCTCAGACGGCATCATTCATGCGGGAACCGCAGGAGATGATCGCAAACCCTTCCCGAACAATCAGATCCCCTATGCCCTGGTGAACGCGAATTATCCGGTCTCGCTTGCCATCCTGCAGAAATTGAACACGGCGGCGGCGGCGAACGGAGTTGTCGCGGGTGTCACTTCTGGCACAACTTACAAGCCGATGAACAACCCGGCAAACAATTACACTTCCAACATCCCATTCACAAAAGTCACCGACAGCTACGACATCAAAATCGATTACACGCCGAATGAGAAAAACCATATCAGCGGCCGTTATAGCTATGAGAAGTCTATTCCTTTCCAGGCTGCGGCCTGGGGGGCCTTCTTGGGCGGACCTGCTGGAAGCGGCTTTGAAGGCACCGGCAATTACAAGGCTTACTCTACCGGTATCAATGCCGATCACGTATTCTCGCCGACCTTCTTTACCGAGGTGCGCCTCGGCCTGGCCCATTACGGCAGTGCCGCGCAATCCAACGACTACGGTTCCAGTGATGCAACCACCCTGGGTGTTCCTGGCGTTAATCTCGCCGGTCAGCCCTTCACCTCCGGGCAGGTAGCTATTACTATCAATGGCGGTTTCTCCAACCCTACGATCGGCTACTCTGCATCCGTGCCCTGGATCAGGGGTGAGTCGAATATCGACATTGTCAACAACTGGACCAAGATTATTCGCAACCACACCATCAAGTGGGGTGGTGACGTCCGCCGTATCCACGACAATCTGCTCCAGGATCAAACCTTCAGCGCGCGCGGCGCATATACCTTCTCCGACGTGCAGACCTCGGATGCGGCTTCGCCGGGCACCACCATCGCCAACGACATTGCCAGCTTCCTATTGCAGCAGCCCAGCCAGACCGGCCGCGATGTCAACACCATCTTTCCCCGCTACCGCCAGTGGTGGATGTTCATGTTCGCCAGTGATAAGTGGCAGGTTTCACCCAAGATGACCGCCGATATCGGAGTTCGATGGGAGTCCTATCCTCCTGCTACTCCCGCAGTTGCAGGAGGTTTCTCCAACTACAATGCAGCCAACGACTCCCTGGTCATCGCCGGTGTAGGCGGCAATCCCTCGAATCTGGGCATGACGACGGATTACAGGTACTTTGCTCCGCGCACCGGGTTGTCCTACAGGCTCAGGCCCAGCACCGTTATACGTACCGGCTTTGGCATTAGTTACACGCCGTTCATGGATAACACCTACGCCTACAACTACCCCATCCGCTCCAACAATAGCTTTCAGCCTGTGAGTGCTTCCGCCTACGCACCAGCCGTCCTGGGAGACGGCGTGACCGTTTCAACCTTGCAGGCGGGCTTCCCGGCGCCGGTGGCGGTAACCATTCCGACCAACGGAATCATTCAATTGCCGGTAACATCGAGCGGGCTTTCTGGAGTGCCGCTTATCCAGGCCAAGCAACTCATTGGTCAGGTCTACACCATCATTCCTTTGAACTTCAGGAATCCCTACGCATCTTCATGGAATGTGGCCGTTCAACAGGCTCTACCCTTCGATATGTCGCTCCAGGTTGCCTATGTGGCCAACCATGGAACGCGCATGTCGGTTTCGCAGAACATTAACCTTCCCAAAACCTATGATGGTGGCTCAAACTCGGATCCTCAGTATGCGACCTTCAGCCGCACCGCGGCCACTAACCAGTACTTCATGGACTTCTCGTCGAATTACAATTCGATGCAGGCCCAACTCACTAAGCGATTCTCTCATGGACTGTCCTTCACATCCGCCTTAACCTGGGGCAAGGCGCTTACTTACTCCACTGGTGGCGACGATGACGGCAGTCTCATGTTCTTCACCAACCTCCGCCAAAACTACGCCCGGGCGGACTTCGATCGCAAGTACAACTATGAGCAGACCTTTAATTACGCGTTGCCCTTCGGCAAAGGCCAACAGTGGCTCAGCAACAATAAGATTGCTGATTTGGTTGCTGGCGGCTGGAAACTCACCGGAATCATCTCTGTCGTCTCCGGCCTGCCTTTCACCGTCTCTACCAACGGCTCCAATCTCAACACTCCCGGAACCACAGAAACAGCAACCCTTACCGGAAATTTCAAGAAACTGGGTGGCATCGGTTCCGCTTCGCCATGGTTTGATCCTACAGTCTTCTCTGTACCCAACGGCTGCACCGGCGCCACAGCGGGTACTTTCACCGGAACCCCCGGCGCTGGTGGCACTTACACGCCGTCAACCTGCACTGCCCCGGTCCTGGGTAATACGGGGAGAAACCAGTTTACCGGCCCTGGCTACATCCAGGACAACTTCTCACTCTTTAAGAAGTTCAGCATCTATCGAGAGATTGCGATGGAAACCCGCTTCGACGCATTCCAGTTGAGCAACACGCCTCAGTTTGGCCTGCCCAGCAGCAGCAATCCCACATCATCAAGCTTCGGCACAATCACCGGTACCCTCGGCAGTGGGCAGGGAAGTGTAAATGGCGTCGGTGGCGGTCGTACATTGCAGGGATCAGTCAGGATCATGTTCTAGTCCGTTCCTGTTCAATTCAATTTACCGGCCGGTCACCGCTTGCCTGGGGTGACCGGCCTTAACATCTGATGTAGTATTCAATCGGTCTGCGCCGCCCGCAAGCATAAGGAGTATTATGAAATGCATTTCAAGACGCAGTTTTCTTGCTACTGCAGGTATGACCGCTGCCGCCTGCACAGCCAGCCCGCTCATCGGCAGGGCCGCGGCATCAAACTCTCCCTTCAAGATTTCCGTCATCAACGATGAAATCTCGCAGGACTTCGACCACGATTGCTATGTGGTTGCTCATGATTTTGGCCTGAGTTGGATCGAGCTGCGCACCATGTGGAATACGAACATCATCGCTTTAAGCGCCGCTCAGATCGAGGAAGCGCTGAAGATTCTCGCCAAATACAATCTCCGCGTCACCGACATCGCCAGTCCGCTCTTCAAAACCGATTGGCCCGGCGCGACTAAATCTCCCTATGGCTCCAAGGGCGATATGCACGGCGCAGCCGAAACGACCATCAAAGAACAGGATGAGATTTTGGAGCGCTCCATCTCTTTGGCTAAACAATTCAAGACAAACAAAGTGCGCTGCTTCGATTTCTGGCGGCTCGACGATGTTGCGCCGTACCGCGAGGCCATCGACGAAAAGCTTCGCTCGGCTGCCGAGATCTGCGGCAAGCAGGGCATTCTCCTCGTGCTGGAAAATGAGTTTGCCTGCAACACCGCCACCGGACGCGAGGCCGCAAGAGCCATGAATGCTATTCAGACGCCGCATCTGGCCCTTAATTGGGACCCTGCCAATGCCGTCATGCGCGGTGAACTCGACGCCTTTCCCGGCGGCTGGGATGCCATCCCCAAGCATCGCATTCACCATTGCCACTGCAAAAATGCCATTAAAGGCGCCGACGGCAAAATCGAGTGGTCGCCGGTCGATAAAGGTTTCATTGATTGGACTGCGCAGTTCCGCGCGCTCAAGAACTCAGGCTTCCGCGACGCAGTCAGCCTGGAAACACACTGGCATGGAAGCGGCAGCCCGGAAGATTCTACCCGCATCAGTTGGGCGGGCATGAAGCAGGCGCTGAAGGATTCTGCAACGCTCTAAACAGAGGTCAGGCTGACCTGTAATTTGATTTATGCATGAACAACCTTGCCCTTGTGGCAAACTGGAGAAACAAGTTGGTGACTCGGCGTGAATTCCTTGACACGCTCGCGGTAGGTGCCGCGGGCGTGGCGATTGCATCGACGGCCAAGAGCTATGGCCAGATTCTCGGCTCCAATGATCGTCTTAATTTTGCAATTATCGGCCTCCATGGCAGAGGCTATGCTCACCTTGGCGCTCTCAACGCAAATAAGAACACCGCGCGAGTTTCGCATATTTGCGACGTTGACGGTGACATCCTGAAAAAATTTGCCGGCGACGCAGAGAGCGAGCTAGGTTATGCCCCCGCCGCCGAGAAGGACTTCCGCAACCTCCTTCAGCTAAAGGAGGTGGACGCCATCACCATCGCCACGCCCGAACAATGGCACGCTCCCATGGCCATCGCCGGCCTGCAGGCGGGCAAGCACGTCTACGTTGAAAAGCCATGCAGCCACAATCCCGCCGAGGGAGCGCTGCTGGTTGAGGCTCAACAGAAGTACGGAAAACTCGTCCAGATGGGCACACAGCGACGCTCCAATTCTCTGGTGATTGAAGCCGTTCAAAAAGTTCACGATGGGCTTATCGGCAGGCCTTACTTCGGCAAAGGATGGTACGCCAATACAAGAAAGTCGATTGGCGTTGGAAAGGTGATTCCCGTCCCACCGCAGCTAGATTGGGATCTTTGGCAGGGTCCCGCGCCGCGCAGGCCTTATACGAGCAACATTCATCCGTATAACTGGCACTGGTTCAAGCTCTACGGCACCGGCGAGACCCTCAACAACGGCACTCACGAAATCGATGTCTGCCGCTGGGCGATGGGCGTCGATTATCCGCAACGCGTTACCTCTTCCGGCGGACGTTACCACTTCAAGGATGACTGGCAATTTTATGACACTCTAATTACCAGCTTCGACTACGGCGACAAGTTGATCTCGTGGGAGGGCAAGTGCTGCAACGGAATGCAGTACTACGGTCGCGATCGCGGATCAACGATCATGGGAACCACCGGTTCAATGCTTATCGATGGCGGGGGTTATGAGGTTTACGACCTTAGGGGAAATAAGATCAGCGAAATCAAAGCTGGCATAGCGAACGCATCCTCCGACCTCACCGGCCGCGACTCCATGACGGATGCTCACTTTGCCAACTTCATCGCTGCGATCCGCAATGGGGAAAAGCTCAACGCTCCTATCGCCATTGGCAATGTCTCCGTCACCTTGCTGCAACTTTCAAACATTGCATGGGAGGTAAGCCGCGAGCTTGCGCTCGACACCAGCAACGGAAAAATCCTGAACGATGCAAATGCCATGAAGTTCTGGAGCCGCGAATACGAAATGGGATGGGCCCCGCATCTCTAAAGCATTTTTTACTGAGAGTATAAGGATGCGCCGTGCCCCATCCATTTCACGTTCTTTGTGAAATGGGTGGGAAACCACTAAACCCGCCCTACAGAAACTGTGAAAATGCTTTGAAGCTCGTAAGAATCTGAACTACACGAGGAGTTATCTGACCATGAAGCAATCTATTTCACGCCGTAATTTCGTCCAAACCGGCGCTCTTCTCGCCATGGCCTGCGCCGTGCCGAACGCTGTCCCCGCACTCGCCGAGCCACGGACGGCCTTTGGAAAACCCTCCCCCATTCATCTCGGCCTGGCCACCTACACCTTCCGCAACTTCACCCGCGCCCAGATGATCGGCTTCCTCAAGCAGCTCAACCTCGCGGACATCAACGTCAAGGATGTCAAGGATCACCTTCCCATGGACACGGTGGAGGAGGCCAAGGCGCTCGCGGACTACGCCGCTGCCGGCATCAAGCTCCACGCTGCCGGGGCCATCTACTTTCGCAACAATGAGGACGCCGACATCCGCGCCAAATTCGAGTACTGCAAGCGCGCCGGCATCTCCGTCATCGTTGCCGGCGATCCCACCCCTGAAATGCTACCCCGCATTGAAAAGTTCGTCAAGGAATACGACATCCGCATCGCCATCCATAATCACGGCCCCGAAGATAAGCTGTGGCCCTCGCCGCTGGACGTGCTGAAGTCGCTCCAGAATACCGACCCGCGCATCGGCTGCTGCATCGATGTCGGCCACACTGTGCGCGCCGGCGCCGATCTCGTCGAGTCCATCCACAAGGTCGGCCCGCGCCTCTTCAACGTGCATATGAAGGATCTGACAAATTTCAAGAGCAAGGATAGTCAGGTAGCAGTCGGCGAGGGCATCATGCCGGTGCGCGAAATGTTTGCCGCGCTCATTGCCATCCAGTACAAAGGTTTCGTCGATCTTGAATATGAAATTCACGCCGACGATCCCATGCCCGGCGTCATCGGCAGCTTTGCCTATATGCGGGGCGTTATGGCTGGCATGGGTTACACAAACCACGGCTGATACGCGGCTTGTTTCGGCGGCGGCTTATCGCATTTTCTTTGTTTCGATAATGCCCTGTGCACCATCCATTTCGTCCTGAGCGCAGTCGAAGGATCTGCGTTTTCAATTGTGAAATGGGTGGAAAACCTCAAAATCAGACTCATAGAAACTGTGAAAATGCTCGAACTTACTTGCTCTCGCCGCTGCCCGGCCGCGCCGGACCACTGGCCGCATTTCGTGCGCTCACAGGCCGCGGATGCCCCGCCTCCGGCCCGTGGTGCAGGGTCACAATGATCGCTTCGGCCGGCTTCTTGCCCAAGCACAGGTAGGCGTGCGGCGTGTTCGAGTCGAAGTACACCGCGTCTCCCGCTCTCAATATGCACCCCTGCTCCCCGTGGCGAACTTCCAGCTCTCCTTCCAGTACATACAGAAACTCGCTTCCTGGGTGCATGTGCGCCTTGGGTTCCATCTCCTTGGTCAGCGGAACAAACTCCGCAAAGTACGGGTCCATCAGCCGGTCTGGAACCATGTATCCCAGGCTCTCAAAGGAGTAAGTCGGAAGATCCACTCCCGTCTGTGGCATCCGTACTCGGTCTTTGCGCCGGTGAATCCGGAAAACCGCCGCCGGATCGTTCTCAAAAAAATACGACAGATCCTTGGAAAACACCATCGCGATCCGCGCCAAGTTCCTCAGCGTCGGAACCACCCGCCCCGTCTCCAGTTGCGACAAAAAGCTCGCCGAAAGTCCCGTATGCTTGCCCAGCTCTACCAGGCCCATAGACTTTTTCAGCCGCAGCCGCTTGATCCGCTCGCCGATCCGCTTCTCCGCAATCACCCGCGCAGTGGTCTCCGTATCCACCTGCGACTTCTGCGTCTCGTCGCTGCGAACCAACCTCTTCTCGCCCATCAGCCCTCCACACCGCACGCCATCTGCCCTGGGAAAATGTTGCGCACATCAAAAACTCTTCTCATGCTACTAAATCAGCGATGGAGTCGCAATGCCTCGGCCTTCTGACCAATCGGATTCCCTGTCCCTGAGCAGTGACGCAGTTTCCGAATCGGGGATCAACCGTCCGCCGCTGGCGAGACAAGACGCGTTTGCACAAATCCAGAGCAAGGGTTCGTGGCTCTTGGGACGCGAAGGGGTATAGCGGAATCAGAGTATCTGTACCCCGAAAGCACGACCGCGCAGTGGCTTTTTCCTCAAGAAAAAGCCACCTTCATCGCACTTTGCAAGGGCACGTTTACTCTGATTCCGCTCTAGCCAAAACCTGTCTCAAGAAGGTTCCTTTATGAGACTAAAGCGGACTCCCGATAAGGTGATTCAAGGGAAGAATTAACATCAACATCGTATTTATGCAATCATTGCATACGATATTGCAGAGGTGAGATCATGCCAGGTTTAACCGTCCGCAAACTCTCCGAAGAAACCCACCGGGCCTTGCGTATGCGCGCCGCCCGGCATGGCCACTCCACCGAAGCCGAAGTCCGCTTCATTCTCGAAGAAGCTGTCAGGCCTGCCGGCCGCCTCAAGATCGGCTCCGAGATTCACCGCATCGCCTGCGAGATCGGGGGCATGGATGAATTGGAAGTCTCTCGACGGCGGAGTGAAATTAAGGGAGCGGATTTGACGTGATTGTCCTCGATACCAATGTCATCTCCGAGCCGCTCAAATCCATGCCAGAACCTAAAGTCATGGCATGGCTGGACGCTCAGGCCGATGAAACTCTCTTCATCACCGCCATCAGCCGCGCCGAACTCCGATTTGGAGTGCTGAAACTGCCGGACGGAAAACGCAAAAGCGCCCTTGCCGCGCAAATCGAACGTGTGCTCGATCTCTTCAAGGAGCGTACGCTCGATTTCGATATTGCGGCCTCGGACAAATTAGATGAAATCGCGGCGCGCTGCGAACAGGCCGGCAAACCGGCCGTCGCCCCCGATGCCTATATCGCAGCCAGCGCCGCCGCGCGAGGCTTTGCGGTTGCCACGCGCAATGTGAGACATTTTGAACCCACCGGAGTCCGCATCATCAATCCATGGAAATAGTTTCCTTCCATAGACGGGACGGCGCGCACGGCTGGTAAAAGTTGCGCGCATCAAAAACTATTCTCATCCTACTAAATAGGTAGTGGGGTCGCAATGCCTGGGCCATACCGCCAAATTGCGATATACTCGCTTCCATCTACATCAACACTGGGGAGCTTCTGGTATGCAAAGAAATCGACTTGTCCATGTCCTGCTGACCGCTGCCCTTATTCTTTGTGCCAATGTCGTTCATGCAGACGATCGGAACTTGTCGCCCAAATACGGTGGCTTGCCGCTAACCGCGATCGAGAAGGAAATTAACGATAAGTTTGTCTCCGGTATGAACGAGGACTATCACGGCGATCTGAAAAAGGCCTCGATGGATATGGCCATGCGTGGCTGGCAATATCTGGCTGCAGGAGATCTTGATGATGCCATGCGGCGCTTCAATCAGGCCTGGTTATTGAACAAGAAAAACGGTACTGCACTCTGGGGGATGGCGGCAATTGAGGCCAGCTCAGGAAATTATGACGACTCTCTGAAGCTCTTTACAGAAGCTGAAAAGTTCGTTGGTAGCGACATCAACTTTTCGGTTGACTATGCAAAAGCATTGGGGAAGGCGGGCGTTCAGCTAAAGGACGACACCTTGCTCAAGTTTGCGTTCAATCGATTCGAGTTCAACTATCAGAAGGCACCACAAAATACATTGAATTTGCAGAATTGGGCGATGACTTTGTTCAGCATAGGAAAATACTCCGAAGCTTGGGTGAAGGTAAAGCTCGCTGAAGCCACGCCGAACAAAAATCAGCTTGATCCCCGTTTCATAGCAGATTTACAGTCACATATGCCGCGGCCACGAAACTAATTAGAAATTTCAGGCTGAATCGCGGTGCGCCAGTGCGGCGGCAAGGTTTGTCGACCTGGACCGCCGTCGTTCCGCAACTCAAAGTGACTGTAAGCTTCCGACTGGATAACGGGCGAATGTCCGGCCAACCGGAGACTACACCACTACCTGTCCCTGCCTTCAAGAGAACTGATGCCCCTGCACGCGCTATCCTTATCTGTCCGGCTATTAAAGCCTGAAGAGGAACCCTATGCCCGAAGACCCAAACACTCCTGCCGCGCAAGCGGCGTCTGCCCCACCGCAGGTGGCTGCCGCACCGCAGGTGCCGCCAGTGGCCACCATCGCCACCATCGGCCAGCATGAAGGCCAGTCCGTCACCCTGCGCGGATGGCTCTACAACCTGCGCGAGAGCGGCAAGCTCCTCTTTCCCATCTTTCGCGACGGCACCGGCACCATCCAGGGCGTGGCTCACGTCAAAAGCGTCTCCCCGGAAGTCTTTGAAGCTCTCAAAGGCCTCACTCAGGAGTCCAGCGTCATCGTCACCGGCAAAGTCCGCGCCGACAAGCGGGCGCCCGGAGGATATGAGCTCGACGTGGAAGGCCTCCAGGTTATCCAGAGAGTCCCCGAGTCCGACCCCTACCCCATCACCCCCAAGGAGCACGGCGTCGACTTCCTCATGGAGCATCGCCATCTTTGGGTTCGCTCTCCACGCCAGGCTTCTATCCTCCGCATCAGGGCCGAGATCATGCGTGCCGCCGCTGAGTACTTTGACTCCAACGGCTTCATCCGTACCGATCCGCCTATCCTCACACCCGCCGCCTGCGAGGGCACATCGACCCTCTTCCCTGTCGAATACTTCGGAGACACCGCCTACCTCACCCAATCCGGCCAGCTCTACATCGAGTCCACAGCCCTCGCTCTGGGTAAGGTCTACAGCTTCGGCCCCACCTTCCGCGCGGAAAAATCCAAAACCCGCCGTCACCTCACCGAGTTCTGGATGATCGAGCCGGAGGTCGCTTTCCTCGACCTCGATGGCCTCCTGGAATTAGCTGAAAATTTTCTCTCCCACATCGTCCAATCCGTCCTCAAGAATCGCGCCCCTGAGCTGGCCGTCATCGGCCGCGACCCCGTCAAGCTCCAAGCCATCTGCCCGCCCTTCCCGCGCCTGCGCTACGACGAGGCCTGCGAGATGCTCAACCAGGCCCACCGGGACGGCCATCTGGAGGCGGCCTTTGAATATGGCAACGACTTCGGCTCCCCCGACGAAACCTGGCTTAGCTCGCAATTTGATAAGCCCGTCATGGTCAATCGCTATCCCGCTGACGTGAAGGCTTTCTATATGGAGCCCGACCCCATAGACTCCCGCTACGCCCTCTGCGTCGATGTCCTGGCCCCCGAAGGCTACGGCGAAATCATCGGCGGCTCGCAGCGCGTCTCCAGCTTCGAGCTGCTCAACTCCCGCATTGATCAACACAAGCTGCCTAAAGAAGCCTTCCAGTGGTATCTCGACCTGCGCCGCTACGGCTCGGTCCCCCATTCGGGCTTTGGCATGGGCATCGAGCGCGCCGTCGCCTGGATCTGCGGTCTCGACCACGTCCGCGAAACCATTCCTTTCGCCCGCACCCTCCACCGCATCTACCCATAAAACATTTCTGGCGGATAGATGAAGCCGATGGTCGTACAATAGTTCGCAATTGGAAAACGATGGCAAATCGCGCCTGAAAATCTCTTTCGTGTGATGAGGTAGCGCCATGCCGTCGAGCTTTCCCCCCCAACCCTTATCAGGAGTCGTCGATGCGAATCAACCGTACTGTTCTTATTGGATTGATCTTCTCTGCCGCTGCCCTGACCAACTCCGCTCAGGCGCAGACCGATCCAGGCACGCCACATCTGCAAAAGCAGGGCACCGCTACGCAACTGGTCGTGGACGGAAAGCCGTTCCTGGTTGTATCGGGAGAGCTTTCCAATAACGCCGCCACCAGTCTTGAGAATATGGAAACCATCTGGCCCAAGCTGGTCGCCGCCAACCTGAACACCGCGCTGGTCGGCGTCACCTGGGCGCAGTTCGAGCCGGAGGAAGGCAAGTTCAACTACGTCCAGATCGATGGCGTGATCAAACGCGCGCGTGAAAACCATATGCACCTGGTCATCATCTGGTTCGGCTGCTGGAAGAACGGCACCTCCAGTTTTCCGCCCTACTGGGTCAAGAAAGACTATGTTCGCTTCCCCCGCATTCAGGTCTATGACGGCAAGACCGTCTCAGTCTCCGGCCCCGTCGAGCTGCTCAGCACCCTCAGCGACGCCTCACGTGACGCCGACGCCAAAGCCTTCGCCGCTCTCATGCATCACATCAAGGAAGTGGACGGCACGCAGCACACCGTGCTGATGATGCAGGTGGAGAACGAGGTCGGCGTTCTGCGCGATTCCCGCGACCGCTCACCCGCCGCCAACAAGGCCTTTGCCGGTCAGGTTCCCGTCGAGCTGATGAATTACCTTGTGGCCCACAAGGACAATCTGATTCCTGAACTGCGCGATGTTTGGGCCGCCAATGGATATAAAAAGTCCGGCACATGGGAGCAGGTCTTTGGCCCCGGCAAACCGGCCAGCCTCATAGTGCCCATTCAGACCAACGGCGAAGCGCTCGGCCTGATGCGGCATGAGATTGACTGGACGAAACTCAACTGGCCCAGTGATGAATTTTTTATGGCCTGGAACTACGCTCGCTTCCTCAACAAGGTCGCCGAAGCCGGCAAGGCCGAATACAACATTCCCATGTATGTCAACGCATGGCTCCAGCAGCCCAATCATGCCTGGCCGGGCAGTTTTCCCAGCGGCGGCCCACTGCCTGAGGTGCATGACATTTGGCGCGCCGGCGCTCCCAGTATCGACATCCTTGCTCCCGATCTCTACGTGGAACAGTTCGATGATGTCTGCGCGCGCTTCAGCCGCAACGGCAACCCGCTCTTCATCCCAGAGACCAGCACAAACTACGCCAATGCCCTGATGGCCTTCGGAAAATACAACTCCATCGCCTTCTCGCCCTTTGGCATCGACGGCAACCGTCCCATCCCTCCGGAGCTGGCCTCCACCTACAGCATGTTGAACCAGTTGACGCCGATCATCACCGCCCACCAGGGCACGGACGCCATCACCGCCGTCCGGCTCCATCAGGGAGAGGCGCCCAAGCACGTCAAGCTGGGCGACTACACGTTGACCCTGACTTATACCGGACGCGCCATGCACATTCCCCCGCAAAATGCCGGGCAGAGGCTTCCTTCACCCATTTTCCCGCCGCCAACCACCACCGAGCCGCCGCTGGAAGCCGCCGCGATTCTCATCTCCACAGGCCCCGACGAGTATTACTTCGCCGGAAGCGGCATGACCATCGACTTCACTCCCACTACGCCCGGCCCGCAAAATGTCGGCCTCGGCGACGTGCAGGAGGGTAAGTTTGTCGATGGCAAATGGGTTGAAACTCGCCAGATCTCCGGCGACGACGATGCGCAGGGAGAGATCCTGATCCTCCGGAACTCCATCCTGCACGTAAAGCTCTATCGCTTCCCATAGCCGACGCCTTTATGGGTATCCCGTCTTTGCCGGTTCGTGTCCTTTGCCAATCGGTTAAGGTGGGATACCTATAACCACATGTCCTTACAACTATTTACAGACACCACCCCTTTACCCGCACAAAATACACCGTTAAGGAAGATTCTCTGCCAAACTACCCTTCCCGGTCGTACAATGTTTCTCAATTGGAAAGCAGCGGCAAATCGCTCCTGAAAGCCTCACCCGCATGATGGGGAAGCGCCCTGCCGGTGTGCTTTTCCCTCCAACCCCTTTACAGGAGTCGTCCATGCGAATCAACCGTATATTTCTTCTAGGTTTGGTACTCTCTGCCGCGGCCTTGGCCGCCACCGCTCGGGCGCAGACCGATACCGGCATTCCTCACCTGCAAAAGCAGGGCAACGCCACGCAACTGATTGTGGATGGCAAGCCGTTCCTGATTACATCGGGAGAGCTTTCCAACAACGCGACCTCCAGTCTTGAGCAGTTGGAGCCCGTCTGGCCCAAGATTGTCGCCAACAACCTGAACACCGTGCTGGTAGCCATCTCCTGGGCCCAGTTTGAGCCGGAAGAGGGCAAGTTCGACTACACCGCGCTCGACGGCGTGATTGCCAAGGCGCGGGACAACAACCTGCGCCTTGTCGTTCTTTGGTTTGGCAGTTGGAAAAATGGCACCTCGAGTTACCCGCCAAACTGGGTCAAGAAGGACTTCGTCCGCTTCCCCCGCATTCAGATCAACGAAGGCAACACCGTTTCCATCGTGGGTCCGCTTGAAACCCTGAGTACCTTCGGCGAAGCCACCGTCAATGCCGACGCCAAAGCCTTCGCCGCTCTCATGCATCACATCAAGGAAGTGGATGGCAAACAGCACACTGTGTTGATGATGCAGGTGGAAAACGAAGTTGGCGTGTTGCGCGATTCCCGCGACCGATCGCCTGCCGCTAATAAGGCCTTTGCCGGCCAGGTTCCCGCCGAGCTGATGAAGTACCTGGAAGCTCACAAGAACAATCTGATCCCTGAGTTCCGTGAAGTTTGGGCCGCTAATGGTTATAAAACCTCCGGCACATGGGAGCAGGTCTTCGGTCCCGGCAAGCCGGCTTCCCTGGAACTGCCCGTTCAGACCACCATCGAGTATCTAGGCCTCTATCGCCATGACGCAGAATGGCTCAAGCTGACCTGGCCCTCGGACGAAATCTTCATGGCCTGGAACTACTCCCGATTCCTGGAGAAGGTCATCAAGGCCGGCAAGGCCGAATACAACATACCCATGTTTGTGAACACCTGGCTGCAGTCGCGCGACGAGGCCTGGCCGGGGACCTATCCCAGCGGCGGTCCGCTGCCTGAGGTCCACGACATCTGGCGCGCCGGTGCGCCGGATATGGAAATCCTCGCCCCAGACATCCACATTGATTATTTTGACGATGTCTGCGAGCGCTATCTGCGCGGCGGCAATCCGCTCTTCATTCCCGAGACCAGCACCAATGCCCCCAACGCTCTGATGGCCGTCGGCAAATACAACACCATCGGCTTCTCGCCCTTCGGCGTTGACAGTGTTCGCCCGGTTCCGCCGGAGCTGGCCGCCACCTACGGCATCCTGAATCAACTGGCTCCGCTCATCCTGTCTCGCCAGGGCACGGATGGCATCACCGCCGTCCGCATGAGGAAAGGGGACGCGCCCAAGAAAGTCAATATTGGCGACTATACCTTAACCCTGACTTATACAGGCCGCAATCTGCGCCTGCCTGTGCAAGCCAAGGGTGGAGTGGCTGTTTCGCCGCGCCTGGGATCAACGGATTCCTCCAGCCTGCCGCCGGTTGAAGCCGTAACCATGATCATTGCCGGTGACCGAGACGAGTTTTTCTTCGCCGGCGGCGGTGTGCGCGTCGACTTTGTCGGCAACTTCCCAGGATCGAAGAATATCGGCATGGCCGATGTGGAAGAAGGCAAATTTGTTGACGGCAAGTGGGTCATCACCCGCCGCATCGCTGGAGACGACGATGGACAAGGCGAGCTGCTGGTTCTCAATCCGGAGAAGATCGAACGTGTGACGCTCTATCGCCTGCCATAGCCTGATTCAACTCGCGGCTGCCGGAGCAGTTGTCCGGCAGCCGCGAAACTTGTAGGACTCAAAACCCGCCCATTTCTTTTCGAAAAGGTTACGTTTCTGAGCTCTGGGAATCTTTCACACCCCGCCTTGTATCAAAGAGGATGCAGTTCATCCTTTCTTACGGAGTTCTTCCCATGACCCTATCCGCTGTTCAAGTCAACCACTTGAAGCAAGCTCCCGCCGTCGATGGCGTCCTTCCGGTGGTGCTTGCGCGCTGGAGCCCGCGTTCCTTTGCCGACCGTGAGGTTAGCACCGCCGACCTCAAGAAAATCTTCGAGGCAGCTCGCTGGGCAGCCTCTTCTAGTAACGAGCAGCCCTGGCGCTATCTCGTCGGTACTCGCAACTCATCGACGCATCAAAAGATCTTCTCGACGCTGGTCGGCTTCAACAAGAGCTGGGCAGGCGCTGCGCCGGTCTTGATTCTGGGCGTAGCTAGCAGCAAATTCAGCCACAACGGCTCCCTCAACGCCTACGCACTCCACGATCTGGGCGCAGCCTCCGCCATTCTCTGCTTGCAAGCTGCCGCGCTCGGCTTGTCCACCCACTCCATGGCCGGCTTTGACCACGACGCCGCCCGACAGGCCTTCTCAATTCCTGAAGATTACTTACTCGGAGCTGTCATCGCCCTTGGCTACCAAGGCGAACCCTCCGCCCTAGCCCACGAGAAACTGATTGCTCAGGAAACCGCGCCCCGCACGCGTAAGCCCTTGAGCGAGTTTGTCTTATCGGCATGGGGCGAGCAGGCTATCCTCGCCTGATGCGCGCGTATCCTCCGCCTCACCAGCCTTTCGCGCTACAGTAGAGGCGGGGATTCGCCTGTGCCTAAACCGCGCCCAACCCGCAGCAAGCCCGTCCGTCGTCTCAGCCACCAGCGCAACCCACGCCGGCGAATGCGGCTGGGTTGGCGCAGCCGACTGATTCTCGCAGCTATCCTCTTGATTCTTGGCCTGTTGGGCTGGGGAATAGCCGCCCGGCTTTTGGCGCCCACCTCCAACAGCTCGCTCAACCGTTTTGACGCCATCATCGTGCTGGGCACGCCTGCTGACCGCGACGGCAACCCTACGCCGGAGATGCTGGCGCGTGTGACCGAGGGGGTCCGTGAGTATGAGCGCGGCGTGGCGCCCCGGCTGATTCTCTCTGGAGCAGCCGCGCACAATCAATTCACAGAGGCTCGTGTAATGGCCGCCACCGCTCACGCGCAGGGCATTCCCAACTCGGCCATCTTTGAGGAGACGCGGGCCATGGACACGATTCAGAATGCCTGCTACTCCGCGCGAATCATGAAAGCGCACGGATGGCGGTCGGCGGAGGTGGTCTCAAGCGCCTATCATCTGCCCCGCGCCGGCATCATCTTCAGCGAACTGCCCCTGGAGTGGCGCACTCACTCCGCTCCGCCGCTGGAACCAGAGCATACAGCTTACCCCTGGGCAGTTTCATCCGTCGAAACTATGAAGACCGTGCGCTACCTGATCTGGACCCGCTGGAGAGAGCGCTGCGAGCCGTAGCGGGAAATTTATGACCCGGCTGGCGTTGTCCCTTGCAGGTATCGTCCTGTAAGCTGGAGTACGATGCATATTTCAGTGAGATTTACCGCCGTTCTTGCCGTCGTAGCCCTCCTGGCTTTGTCTACTGGGACCCGCGCCCAGGCGCAAAGCACTGCCTCTCCAACAGCCGGCAATGGCACCTATGTTGCCAGTGACCCGCTCTCCGGCGTGCGCTACAACAACCGTTACGATCTATCCCTGGGCATGGCCTACGACCACATAAAAGCCGGGCCGAGCGTGCTGCAAGGAGCCAATCTGGGCGGGCTGGATCTCTCCGGCTCCTATTGGTTCAGCAAGCACTATGGCCTCGAAGGCACGGGGCGCGCCTACCTGGGCAGCAGCGGCGTCGGCAACGCAGGCAACCCCTTCGTTGTCCATGGGCCTTTCGTTAGCCAGTACTTGTTTGTAGCAGGCCCCGAATGGCTGGGACCGCACAACAAGCACGGTGCGTTGATTGCCCACGCCATGTTTGGCGGCGCCTACTTTGACGCGCATCTGGGCCAGCCCACCCTAACGAATCCCATCCCAGCCCAGACGGAGAGTTTCTACAACAACCAGGTTGCCCCGGCGGCCATCATCGGCGGCCACATTGACCTGAACCGCTCGGCCCACTGGGTCTTCCGAATCACGCCGGACGCAGTGATGACGCACTACACCGGATACGGGTCACTTCATCCGTCAGCGTACTCGCAGTATGACGTCAACTTCGCCATCTCGGTGGGCGTCCAGTACAAGTTCAATAAAAAGCGGTAAAAAGACCGCTGCACCCAATCTGCAATCTTCCCAAAACGGGGCCTAGGGTGACGAAGACATTTCGCCTGCGGCTCCGGTTTTGTCTTTGCGGCAGCTATCTTCGATACAGTAGGAGGTGCAGCCGGGTTGAATTGAATGAGATATTCTCCTCCCCGCGGCAGTGCCTTTAGAATCAGTCTCCCCGCAGGGTATGCTGGAGTGGAGCTCTGCGCTTTCTGTTCCGGGCGAAATCAAGGTTGAGATGCTATGAGAGACACACTTGGAGTTTTGCTTGCAGGCGGAGCGGGAGAGCGGCTCTTTCCCCTCACGCGTGATCGCGCCAAGCCGGCCGTCCCCTTTGGCGGGCACTATCGCATCATCGATATCACCCTTTCCAACTGCATCAACTCCGGCCTGCGCAAGGTATTCATCCTCACGCAGTACAAGGCGCTCTCGCTCAACCGCCACATCCGCGAAGGTTGGACCGGCATCGTGGCCCAGGAACTGGGCGAGTTTTTCGAGCTGCTCCCGCCCATGCAGCGCACCGGCGCAAACTGGTACATGGGAACCGCGGACGCGGTTTACCAGAATATCTACTCCATCGGCAGCGAACAGCCCAAGCACATGATCATCCTCTCCGGTGACCACATATACAAGATGAATTACAGCCGGATGCTGGCGTACCACAAGGAAACCGGCGCGGAGGTCACCCTGGCCACGCTGCCCATTCCGCCCGAAGAGGTTTCGCGCTTCGGGGTGGTCGAAGTCGGACAGAAAGGAGAGGTTCTCGGCTTCCAGGAGAAGCCCGCCTCCACCAGCTTCCGCTCGCCGTCCAACCCCAACGCCGTGGATGCCTCCATGGGTATTTACATCTTCAACACCGAGGTGCTGCTCAAGGCGCTGATTGCCGATGCCGAGGATCCCGACTCCAAGCACGACTTCGGCCACGACATTCTGCCCAAGATGCTGGGCAAGAAAAAGATGATGGGATACAGCTTTGTGGACGAAAACAAGCAGCAGGCCCTTTACTGGCGCGACGTGGGCACGCTGGACGCTTACTACGACGCCAACATGGACCTCTGCGCGGTTTCGCCGGTATTCAACCTCTACGACAAGAACTGGCCCATCCGCACCCGCGTGCGCCAGTATCCCCCGGCCAAATTCGTCTTTGCCGAGCCGGGCCGCTCCGGCATGGCCGTCGATTCGGTCATCACCGCCGGCGTCATCATCTCCGGCGCAACGGTGTCGAACTGCGTGGTCTCGCAGGATGTGCGCATCAATTCCTACACGGCCGTGGACGCCAGCATCGTCTTCTCGCACGTGAACATCGGCCGCCATTGCCGCATTCGCCGCGCCATCATCGACCGCCATGTCCACATTCCAGAAGGCACGGTCATCGGCTACGACCCGGTGGAGGACAAGCGCCGCTACTTCGTCACCCCCTCCGGACTGACCATCGTCACCCGCGACGCCTCGCTCTTCGAGAACCCCGTCGATCCCGACTTCCAGCAGCGGTATTGAAGATTTTTTACTGTCACTGATTATGGATGAGAAGATTCGTAATTGCTGGAATGTAGCGCCGGCCTCCATGCCGGCTGTAGCGCGGGCGTCCTCGCACACGCTTGTACATGATTGATTACGAATACATGTGGCCTAAACACTAGGCGCGCATCAGTTGGAATTCCAGTTCTATATACGGGGAAATGGGGTAGTATCTTGAACCCTAATATCGCAGTGCTACATCAGAAATGTAGATGAAGATGCCCGCGCCCAGCATCACCACGCAAGTGCTCTCCCTGCTCACCCGCATCCGCGAGCTGTCCGCGACCGCGACCTCTCTGGATGCCCTCGAGAAATCCATCGTCGAGGCCATCGCCGCAGAATTCCCTCATTACAACTGGACCGGCTTCTATATGCTCGACCCAGCCGACCCGCATACGCTGGTTCTGGGAGCATACGTCGGCGAGCCAACCCCTCACATACGCATTCCAGTCAGTCAAGGCATCTGCGGCGCAGCCGTGGCCTCTGGTGAGACCCTAGTAGTGGACGACGTGAACGCCGACCCGCGCTATCTTTCCTGCTCCATCCGCACAAAATCCGAAATCGTCGTCCCCATCCGCGCGCATGGCCGCGTAGTCGGCGAAATCGACATCGACAGCCACACTCCCGCCGCCTTCACCGACGCAGACCGCGGCTTCCTTGAAGAAACTGCCCTCATCGTCGGGGCCTGGGTGGAAGATCATTCTTCTATTGCGGTTAGGATGGTTTCTTAAACTGAATCACTACCAAATTCTGTTGAAAAGGATTCCCCTATGAACAACAGCGATCAACAGCAATCACACAACGAACCCGCCGCCGCGAATGCTTTCATTCAGCGTCTGGGCAGGCGCGCCTTCATCGTTTCCGCGGCCACTGCGGTCAGCGGAGCGGCCTTCTGGGCCTTGCGCAAGAGCTTTCTCGCTGAGCCGCAGATGGTGGATGCAGCGAGCGCTCCGGCGAACGTGACCATCGTGGAATTTGCGGCCAATGGCCAGAAGTCCGGCAAGGTGATCGTTCCTCGCATCGTTAAGACGGACGCCGAGTGGAAGCAGCAACTCTCGCCGATCTCCTACCAGGTGACCCGTCACGCTGGCACCGAACGCGCCTTCACCGGCGATACCTGGAACTTGCACGATAAAGGCATCTTCCGCTGCATCTGCTGCGACACGGCCCTGTTCAGCTCGCAGACTAAGTTCGATTCCGGCACTGGCTGGCCCAGCTTCTGGCAGCCGATTGCGCGCGAGAACGTGTTGGAAACCAGCGACTCCAGCCTGGGGATGGATCGCATCGCGGTCTCCTGCCGCCGCTGCGACGCGCATCTGGGCCACGTCTTCAATGACGGACCGCCCCCCACCGGCCTGCGCTACTGCATGAACTCGGCAGCCATGCGCTTTGTGAAGCTGGCTTGAGCGGGAGGGACTCGCCCAATTTCTCAGGAGGTGACGACACAACCGCAATTTGGAAACTGATGAGAAACTCTAATCTTGTAGCATTGGAATCAAAAATTATCGCGCGAAAGCTATTCGAGCGGCTCTCCGTTCCCCGCATCCACCCACTGTGCGCCACATGCCTCGCAATGCCAGGCCGCCTTTCGTGGTAGCACTGGAATCGCCAGGAGGTAGAGCGCCACAAGTGACCGCCCGCACTCTGTCCCATTGCCCAGTGTAATCTCAGACGATCCGCAATCTGGGCATGTCGGCTGCACGTAGGCTTCCTCGGGGCCATACATGATTGTCCCCGGAACCCCCTCCTCCAGAATCTCCCGGGCAGCTGCTTCGTCACGTTCGTCAACTTGCAATCGCATACCGCCCACCAGATTGGAGTAGAACCAATCCATACGCACGAGATTCTCATCCGCAATCCAGGCTGAAATACCCGCCGATTCCACCAGCGAACGCCCCACGATTGCCTCTGTCAGATCCCGATAACGCCGCACCGTCACCAGGCGACGGAACTCCCATTCCACCGGCTCTTCTACCAATGGCGGTTCAATCCCGCGCTGCGCAAATTCCGCTCGCAACGCCACCTGTGCAATTTCCAGCAGGCCATCGTAGGAGCGAGCTAGTTCCATAAGCTCTGTCTCACTCATTTGCGCATACTGCGCAACCAGATCTTCGGGACTGGGTGTCATGCACTCAAATCCTAGCAGAAATCGGGAGCACGGCAGACCGAATAGCCGAGCAACCAACCAGAACGGTCTTTACTCTTTGCATTTGAGCTGTTGGCGTATCACCGGCTAACCGGAAGTTATCGAAAATTGATCCATTTCCCAACCTGGAATATGCTTCACTTCCCCTTGTAATCCTGAAATAGCTCCGGAAACTGCTTCTTGAGCGCTTCGATCTTGGGCCGGTCGCAGACCTGGATGTATGGATTATCGGGATTATGCAGCGCGTAGTCCTGATGATATTGCTCGGCGTCGTAAAAGCCCTTTAACGGCACAACCTGGGTCACAATCGGCTTGGGAAACACGTGCGCCGCGTCCAACTGCGCAATGTAGGCCTGGCTGATCTGCCGTTGTTCGTCGTTGGTGTAGAAAATTGCGGATCGATAGGATGTGCCGACATCCGGTCCCTGGCGGTTGAGCTGTGTGGGATCGTGAGCCACGGAGAAGAATACCCGCAGCAGTTGTCCATAGGTGATCTTCGACGGGTCGTAGACCATGCGCACCGATTCGGCGTGCCCGGTTGTCTCCGTGGTCACCTGGGCGTAGGTAGCGGTCTCCGCCGAGCCGCCGGCGTAACCGGCCGTCGTCTTCAGCACGCCTTTGACGCGCTCGAAGACCGATTGCGTCCCCCAGAAGCAGCCCCCGGCAAAGACCGCCGTCTGCTTGCCCGGTGACTGCGCCAGCGGGGCATCGCTGGCGGCGGCGGGAATGGGGGGCTTCGTCGCTGCACGGCAACCAGTAGAGAAGAGCATGGCGATCAGCAGGTAAACGAAGGCGCTGCGTAGTGCAATTATTCTCAGCATGAGAGTCTCCTAGGCCGTTTAGCTTCAGACCGGTAGTTATGAGATGCATTCCGGAGGCAAAGGTTACCGTCAAGAGCGCGATCCGGGTCGCAGTGCGCCACGAGAACAAAATGGACCTCCTGGGAACTAATCCGGCAAATCTTGCGTACTAGCGCAATATGCCAGTCGCGGGTACATTAAGCTGGAGCGAGGTTGAGCTGGGGATACCGGCTCTCCACACTGTGGACCAGAACCTGTCCGCAGGTGTCCCGGCTCTTGCGCCAGCCGTCCGTCGGTCGCGCGGGGAGGCTGCTTCTCTGGAGATCGATTGGTCCCAAATCGTCCGCCGCTGCATGGATGGCGACTCCAGCGCCTGGACCGAGCTGGTCCGCGCGCAGCACCGGCGTGTCTATGGGCTTTGCTACCGTTTTACCGGCAATCCCACAGACGCCGAGGATTTGACCCAGGATGTTTTCCTGAAGATTTACTCCAACCTGGCCAGCTTTGACACCGCGCGCGGCTCCCTCCAGGTTTGGATCACCACCATGACCCGCAACCTGCTGGTGGATAACTTCCGCCGCACTCGCAACCAACGTGCAACTTCTTCATTAGATGATGGTTGGGAGTCAGCCGAGGAGCTGAAACCGATTGACCGGCTCACCTCCCGTGGCGTCTCGCCTCACGAAGCGGCGGCCAAAAACGAGCTGGCGAAGATGGTGCAGGAGGCCCTGGCCCGCGTTTCGGTCGATCTGCGCGAGGCCGTCATTTTGAGAGATTTGCAGGATATGGACTACAAAGAAATCGCCTGTGTGCTGGGAATTCCCGAAGGAACGGTCAAATCCCGCATCAGCCGGGGCCGAGCGGAACTAGCGAGGCTCCTGGAACGTAATAGACGGGAGGTAATGTAATGACAGAGCGCAATTTCAATCCGAACTCCCCCGCCTGCGTGCAGTGGGAGATGCTTTTGGCGGATTCTCTGGATGGACTACTGAACCCCAGTGATGAGGCTGCGTTTAACGCCCATCTGGTCGTCTGCCCCGCCTGCTCCGCACTCTTTGAAGAGGCGCGCCGCGGTCGCGAGTGGATGGAGTTTCTCTCCCCGGAACCGGAGGTCCCGGCCGGACTTCTCGACAAGATTCTGGCCCACACCGGTCCGGGACATGAAGCAGGCCACAGGCTGGCCACCGCCGGCGGCAACATGATTCCCATCCGTCCGGTCACCATCCCACCCTGGCAGCGTCCCGGACTGGTGGCCCGCGTTCAGCGCTATGCCGAGCCTCGTCTGCTGATGACCGCGGCCATGGCCTTCTTTTCCATCACCTTGACGCTCAACATCACCGGTGTCCGGCTGAGCAGCCTGCGGCTCAGCGACCTGCAACCCAGCATGATGCGTTCGTACATGGAACGGCAGATCACCATGGCCTCGACACCCATCATCCGCTACTACGACAATTCGCGGCTGGCCTACGAGGTGCAGACCACGGTGCGCGAACTGCGCCAGACCACTGGAATTGGCGAGCAGGTTGAAGGCGAAGACAATCGCCAGAAGCCGCGGGACTTGACGCCCGGCGAATCAAAACACGTTCCAGGCAATAGTGTCCCGCGGACAAACCCACCGCGACTGTCTGACACTCTGGCTGCTTGCCCTGCTGTTCAGCCGCCTCTCAACAACTCTGACTTTTTAGAAACTTCCCTGAACTCTCGGCTCCGGTCCGCGCACTCCGGCGGCTCCCGAAGGCAAATATGGGAAAGGAGCACAAGATGGATTGCGTAAATCACAGTGGTACCAACGCGACAGCCTATTGCCAGAGCTGCGGCAAGCCGCTCTGCGCCGACTGCGTGCGAAACGCGGCCGGAGGACAGCTTCTCTGCGAACCCTGCCTGACGGCATGGCAGAGCTACCAACAGCCCTTCATTCCACCACCGGCAAGCGGACCCAACCCTTCGGCAGCGGCTGTGCTGGGACTGATTCCCGGCGTGGGCGCCATGTATAACGGCCAGTTCGTCAAGGGATTCATCCATGTGGTCGTCTTCGCCGTCCTGGTCAGCCTTGCCAGCTACTACGGCGTCTTCGGCATCTTCATCGCCGCGTGGATCATCTACCAGTCCTTTGACGCCTACCACACCGCCAGGGCGCTGCGTGATGGACTTCTGCCGCCCGACCCATTAGGCCTGAACGAGCTAAGTAGTTTGCTGACCCCGGGCACGCGGCCGCGGTATCCGGGCCACCCCCCCGCCGGTCAAGCTGCTCCAATGCCGCCAACTGCGGGTTACCAGCCTCCGCCACCGTTCCAGGCCCCATTCCCGCCGCCGCCGCCCGGCTATTCTGTTCCCCCCGTGCCGCCGCCCATGTGTTGTCCGAGTAGAGCGCCGGTGGGAGCCATCGTGCTGATTGCCTTGGGCGTGTTGTTTCTGCTCGGGCAGTTGGATGTCTTCCGCGACCGCTTCTTTGGGTTAACGTGGCCGCTGTTGCTGATCGCACTGGGCGTGTGGCTGATCATTCGCCGTTTCGGAGATTCACAAGGAGGATCCAAATGAGCCATTACATCATGATTCGCCGACTGCGCGGCCCTGCCATTCTATTGCTAATCGGTGGAGTTTGGCTGCTCCGTGCAATTGGCGTGATTAACCACCCATGGGGGTGGTTCTGGCCTCTGCTGCTGATTATGCTGGGCGTCTTCATGCTTGCAGAGCGCATGGCGCTGGTCGCCGAGGGCGGCTATCCGCCAGCAGGCCCTTATTGTGGCCAGCCCTATCCCGGCGCTTATCCAGGTGCATATCCCGGCGCTTACCCTGGTGCAAATCCTGGCGCAAACCCAAGCGCAAATCCAGGCGGCGCTCCGCCGTCTTCACCGGCCGTGAACTCGGCCACCGTTTCTGCCAGTTCGCAGGAGTTCGGAAACGATTCCCAGGGAGGAAACTCATGAGCACACCTCCGAATATGCCCCCCAACACGCCTCCCGGTGGAGGAGTGCCGCCCCCGTATCCGCCGTATGATCCCAGGACTCAGTGGCGGGTCTACCGCGAGCAGCAGAAGGCCGCATGGCGAGCGCAGCGCGATGCCTGGAAGGCCCAGCGTCAGGCTCAGCAATATGCCTGGAAGGCCAACCGCGTCGCCGCGTATGGCCCTCTCGTGCCCTCCATCGTCGGTCCCATCATCCTGATTGCCGTCGGCGTGATCGCTCTGCTGATGCTCACCGGCCGCATCAATTCTGCTGAATTCTGGAACTGGTATGGCCACTGGTGGCCGCTGCTTTTCATCGGCGCCGGACTGGCACTGCTCGGCGAGTGGGCTCTGGACCTGCGCCGCGATACCCCTGTCCGCCGCGGCGGCAGCTTTGTCGGCATTCTCATCTTTCTAGCGTTTGTGGGCATCTGCGCATCCGGATGGAATCATGCCGGACCCTGGTTCCACTGGAACGGCGACGGCGACGAGTTCTTCAACGCCTTCGGCTTGCCGGAGCACGATACCGACCAGACGTTGCTCAGCCAGCAGCTCCCCGCCAATGCCTCCATTCAAATCGAGAATCCACGCGGCGACGTGAGCATCACCGCGGGCGACGGATCAGCCCTTGAGGTGCAGGCGCATGAAGTGGCCTACGCCAGCTCCGACTCGGATGCAAAGAAAGTCTTCGATGCCGAAGCCGCGCATCTAACCCCCAGCGGCAGCTCCGTGCTGGTCAAAACGGAAAGCAATTCCAGCGGGAAAGTGAACCTGACCGTTACCGTGCCCAAGACCGCCAAGGTGACGGTGAACGCCGGCAAGGGAGATGTCTCGGTCTCCGGCCTGGGATCAGGGATTACCGTCTCTGCTCGCGGAGACCTGCAGCTCAACTCCATTGCTGGCCCGGTCGAGGCGCACTTCACCCGTGGCAGCCACGATATCTCCGCTCATGATATTCAGGGCGACCTCACCCTCGATGGGGACTCGAGCGATATTACCTTCTCCGAGATCACGGGCAAGGTCGCGCAGAGCGGCGAAATCTTCGGCGGCGCGCACCTGGAGAACATCCATGGGCCGTTGCATATGCATACTTCAATCACCGACATCGAAGTGGCGGAGTTGCCCGGTGACCTGACCTTGGACTCCGGAGACCTGCGCATCAATCAAGCCAAGGGGCAGGTGCGCGTGATCTCCCACTCCAAGGACATCGATCTCAACCAGATCTACGGCGACAGCTATGTGGAAACCCGCAATGGCCGCATCAGCGTTGAGCCTGCCGGCTCCTACTCGGTGGAAGCAAAAAACAACAAGGGCGACATCGAGGTGACGCTGCCTACCAACGCCTCGGCCAACGTGGACGTACGCACGCACAACGGCGACATCATCTCCGATTTTCCATCCCCTTCATTTGATGGAGGCTCGAACAAGTCCGCCACCTTCCGCATCGGCGCCGGCGCAACGAGAATCGTGCTCAGCACAGACAACGGCGATGTGCGCATCAAAAAAGGCCAGGGCTTCCCATCCGCGCCTTCCACGCCTTCCCCCGCAACTCCGAGCCTGCCCAAGGTTCCTATGCTCAATGTTCCGCCCTACCACCGCATTCCGCCGGGCTTCGAAGGAAAGCAACTCAAGGAGCCCAAGGTGCCGCCCGCTCCGCCGGTCAAGCAATAACACCTTAACCCTCGTGAATGAACAAAACAGGCGCGGGAGAATTCACCCTCCCGCGCCTGATTTGTCTGTTGGTATAGAGTGGATATTCTGCTTGGTTCCTGGTTGCTGCAATAATAGGTAGCGTCGGTCTCCTGGCCGAATGTCGCGTGGACCTCCAGGTCCGCGCCGCACACTATCGCGATAGAGAACTTCTCTAAACCGCAACCCGCAACACCCGCGCCCCAATCCGCGTAAAGACCTCCCAGGGAATCGTCCCCGTGGCCTCGGCGTGGTCGAAGGCGGTGATGCATTCGCCGCCCTGCTCGCCCAGGATCACCACCTCGTCGCCCGGCTCAACCCCTGAAATTTCAGTCACGTCCACTACCGCTGAGTCCATGCTGACGCGGCCCACCAGCGGCGCGCGCTGACCCCGGACCAGCAGGTCGAAGTGGTTGCCGAGCCGCCGGTCGAGCCCGTCGGCGTAGCCTGCTGCCACCAGTGCCAGCCGCATTGGTTCGGTGGCCACAAAGGTTCCGTTGTAGCCCACCACAGCCCCGGAGGGAACCGTGCGCACCCCCACCACGCGCGTCTTCCATGTAAGCACCGGTTGTAAATATGCGCGCGCGGCGGCCAGGCTCGCCGGCTCTTGCAACTCAAACTTCGGGTCAAATTGCGGAATCACTCCGTAGAGCGCGAGGCCGGGCCGCAGCATCGCCTTCATCCCGTGCCGCGCGGCGAGCGCGGCAATCCTCTCCGCCTCTCCGGCCACCAGTGTGGGAGAGCTGCCCACGTGCAGCCACTCTGGATTTAGCCCCGAGTCCGTGACCTTTTCTATCGCCTCTTCCAGCAACGCCAGTTGTGCCTCAGTTTCCTGGCCGTCAGCCTCATCGGCGGCAAACAGGTGGGTCATCACGCCCTCCAGCCGCAGTGGCGATCCCGGATGGAAGCGCGCCAGCAGCGACCCAATCTCATTCAGGCTCACCCCTTGGCGGCTCATACCGGTGTCGATCTCTATATGAATCGGCAACGATCCCGCCGGAACTCCCGCCGTGCGCGCAGCACTCTCCAGTTCGTCCAACTGCCACGGCTGCCAGGCAACGGCGCTCAGCCTATGCTCCACCACAGCCGCACCCTGGCCGGGAAATGCGCCGCACAACACCAGAACTCCGGGCTTGGGACACAACGCGCGCGCCGCCACACCCTCCTCGACTGTGGCCACGCCCAGCCACTTGGCCCCAGCGCGCACCACTGCCGGAGCACACAGCGCCAGCGAATGTCCATAGGCGTCGGCCTTGACCACGGCCATCAACTCCGCATGAGGCGCGGCCAAGCTCAATAAAAATCGAAAGTTGTCTTCAAGGGAGCGGGTGCTAATCTCCACCCAGCAAGGGTATGTTGTCATCAGGCTGTCCAAGCCTCAGTGTAACAACTAACCACTGTCCACTGTCTTCTTACTCCAACACCGCGAACGCTACCACAGTCTGTTCCTTCAGCGGAACCTCGTCCAGCAACTCCGCCTCAAGATCGTAAGGAATGGTCATCTCGCAAGCCGCCACCTTCGCCTTGTCCGCGCCGGCAAAGCACAGCTCGCAGTGGCCAAGTTCCTCGCCCTCGCCCATGCGCACCGGCGGGCCAAAAACACGGCAGGTCATAGGCCGCCAGGCGTAGAGGTCGCACTTTCCTGTGTCGGGGTCCAGCACCGGGCAAGCCGCCTCGTTGGCGAAATCCTCAAAGCGCTCCATCTCTATCTTGGAATTGCCCAGTACACCCGTCTGAACATCACCGGGAAACTCAGCACCATGCTCATCAATCCACGCCCGCGCGCGCTTCTCAATCCGAGCAGCCTGTGCAGGATCGGAAACCCGTATCATGTCCATGCCGGCGCGCAATCGCAGTGTATCCAAAGGGTTGAGGACAAATGCTCCATGGCAGCATTGGCTGCAGCCTGGTTTGCATACCAGCAACTTCCCCGCGCTCTTCGCCGCTTCCGCGAACGCGGTGTCCATAATTTGCACCAAAAGTGAATCTCCCGTGGGCAAACGCATATCGCACAGAATAACCTATTTTTCATATGGAATGTAAGCGTTACTATAGGTAAATAAAAGAGTTACTATTGACATGGAGGGTTCCCCATGCCTGATTCCCACTGCACTGTCATTCCCGGTCATCGCTACCGCAACGCACCGGCCGCTATCGAGTGGCTCGAAAAGGTCTTTGGCTTTAAGCGCCATGCAGTCCATGAAGGCGATAAAGGCATGATTTTACATGCCGAGCTGACCCTGGGCAACGGCATGATCATGCTCGGCTCAGGCAAGGACGACGAGGCTCACCGCACCTTCAAGTCGCCCGATGAGCTGGGCGGCGTCGAGACTTGCGGACTCTACATCGTTGTCTCCGATGCCGATGCCGCCTATGAGCGCGCCGTAGCCGCCGGAGCCAACGTCACCACCCCGCTCCGAGACACCCCTTACGGCGGCCGCGACTTCGCCGTAAAAGACCCAGAAGGACACACCTGGTACGCGGGCACCTACGACCCGTGGGCAAAGCATGAGTAGAGATGTTTACACGGTGAAGGATTGTTAAGCCATTTCTTAGCCGATCGGCCTCTCCCACCCTTCCAGCGCGCGCTTGAACTCGCCCATGAACTTGCCCGCGTCGGCGCCGTCGATGGTGCGATGGTCGAAGCCCAGGCAGAAATACTGCACCGTGCGAATCGCAATCGAATCGTTGCCCTCGGCGTCAGTCACCACCGCGGGCTCCTTGCGCAGGCTGCCAATCGCCAGAATCGCCGACTCCGGCTGGTTGATGATCGGCATGCCGAACTCCTCGCCAAAAATCCCCGAATTCGTCAGCGTAAACGTGGACCCCGAAGCCTCGTCGGGCAGCAGCTTCTTCGTCCGCGCCCGTGCGGCCAGGTCCGCAATCGCCCTCGCCAAATCCACAAAGCCGCGCCTCTCCGCCTCCTTCACCACCGGGACGATCAACCCCCACTCCAGCGCCACCGCAATGCCCAGATGGATGTTGGGGTGATACTGAATCGCTCCATCGACCAGTGACGCGTTGACAATAGGAAACTTTCCCAGTGCCTCGATAGCCGCCGTAGCAATGAACGGCATATAGGTGAGCTTAGCCCCGTGCCGCTGCTCGAAGCCCTCCTTCTCCCGCTCCCTCAGCCGCGCAATGCGCGTCATGTCCACCTTGTAAACAATGTGCACATGCGGGCTGATCTGCATGCTCTCCACCATGCGCTGTGCGATAATGGCGCGCATCTTGCTGAGCGGTTGCGGCTCCAGCGGCGCCACCTGCGGTGCGGCTGGAGCCGCCTTCGATGCAATCGTCTTTGGCGATGCTCTATCAGAGCCTCGTTCGCTCAAATGCCGCAGCACATCTTCCTTGGTAATGCGCCCCTCCAAGCCGGTTCCTGCAATCCGGCTGAGGTCAAGATTGTTCTCTTTGGCAATCCTACGCACCAACGGCGAGGAGCGCTGCGCCATCTGCGGTGGGGCTAATTCCGTCTTCGTCAGCGCAGGTGGCACATCGGTCACGGAATGATTCGCTGAAACCGAAGTTGCAGGGATGGTCGCCGGTTTTATCACAGCTGCCGGAACTGAAGCATGACCGCCGCCCTCGCCGATCACCGCCACCACCGTATTGACCTCAACGGTTGCGCCCACTGCAATCTTGATCTCGGCCAGCACTCCGGCTACCGGCGACGGAATCTCCGCGTCCACCTTGTCGGTCGAAATCTCAAATAGCGGTTCGTCTTTTTCGACCCTGTCGCCGGCCTTCTTGTGCCATTTGGTAATGGTGCCTTCAAAGATCGACTCGCCCATCTGGGGCATGATCACGTCGGTTGGCATGGGGTTTCTCCGCGTTGCGAGGTGCATTTCAGCAAACTCAGGGAAGTATTCGAGTCGCGCCCGTTTCAACTCGGATTATAAATTGCGCCGCACACTAAAAGAGAACCGGGCTCTCAGGCGCGAGTCGGATGTTCGCCCCTACCCCTCAGCCGCTCTACTTCCTCCGGAACCCGAAGCGGCGTATCTTCAGCGGGAAATTGCGCCTGAGCCGTCACGGACTGAGCCCGCAAGTCCGCCAGACTCTCGATCTCGGCCACTGTCTCGCCAAAGACCTGTCCAAACTCCCGCGCTGCCATCCGTGCAAGCTCCTCCAGTGTGGGCAATACCTCCGGATTCTCAACCTCCCGCGCCAGGCTGGTAACCGCGTGATCGGCAATCCCGCAGGGAACAATCAATTCAAAATCCCTCAGGTCAGTCGTCACGTTGAAAGCAAATCCATGCGACGTTATTCCCCGCGCCACATGAATCCCAATCGCTCCAATCTTTCTCTCCGCCCCTCCGAAGCCAGCCAGGTCATGAAGGCACTCCCCGGCCAGGCCCCTGTTCCCTGTTCCCTGTTCCCTGCCGGGGTCCCCGGCGAGCGAACTTTGCTCGCTGGGGTGGCTATTCCCTGCATTTCCGCACCACACTCCGGTCAGTCCGCAAATCCGCCCCGCCCTCACCCCAAACTCGCCGCACAGCCGAATCAGCGCTTCTTCCATCCCGCGCACAAAATCCACCGGCCCCAGGTGTCCGCCGCTATCTGTGCGCAGCGTGCGCAGGTCGAAGATGGGATAGCCCACCAGTTGACCCGGCCCGTGGTAAGTCACGTCGCCCCCGCGGTTGATCTCGTGCACGGTGACGCCGCGCTGCTTCAACATTTCATCAGACGCCAGAATGTTCTCCCGCCTGGCATTGCGTCCCAGCGTCAGCACCGGCGGATGCTCCAGCAGCAGCAGCACGTTCCGCGCGCGTCCCTCGGCCACCAGCCCGGCCATCTCCGCCTGCAAGCGCAGCCCCTCGTCGTAGCCTGCCCGTCCGAGATATAGGTACTGAATCATCGCTAGCTTGATTGTAGCCAGCAGACCTGCATCTTTATGCAAGCAGTCTTCATTCCTCAAGCCGCGCTGCGAAGAGTCTTGCAAACACGATCCGATGCTCCCAGCCAACCAGCAGCCACAGAAGCGTCGCAAACGCCCCCATCCCAATACCGCGCGGGTCCATCAGCAGGTGATACATGAGGATGTTGAACAGCACGGGACCCAGCAGCGTCAGCCCCAGCCCCACAAACCGGTTCACCAGCAGCAGAACTCCAGAGACGGCCATCACCGCGCCAACCACATAAAAGTAGTGCGCGGCAAACAGGGCGGCCGTGAACTGCCCCGCTACCCCGGCAGGCAACGGCCCCATGGGAATGAAATTCAGGAACATATTGGAGCCGAAGACCAGAAACATCAGGCCCAGCAGATAGCGAGCGATCATCGCGACAATCTTCATGGAATTCTCCTTGATTCGAGGTGTGCGAATTGGGATGAAGCCTGGGAAGAGTCAAGCCGGGGAGCGAGCTCACAGCTTCGCAGAGGGGAACAAACCCTCCGCATGAAATGGATGGTTTGGTATCCTCTGTAGATTCAATGAATAGGGATCGGAGCTCTCCTTGCGCATCTTGATGAATCTGGGGAACTCTGATGGTCGAATGCCGATAGCGTTTTCGCGCTACACTAGCTACTGGCAGGAGGACCGGGCGGTCGCTGCCGGAGGACGTGCGCAAGCGCGGTTCGCCGGGGGAGGAAAGTCCGAACTCCGCAGGGCAGTGTGCCGGATAACGTCCGGGACGCGGGCTTCAAGGCCCGTGGACGGCTAGTGCCACAGAAAATATACCGCCCCTGCGCGTGCTTCGGCACGAAATTTGGGTGTCCCGATGGGCTCGTCCAAAGGGCTGCCCTCCGCAGGAGTAAGGGTGAAATGGTGCGGTAAGAGCGCACCGCTCCGGCGGTAACGCTGGAGGCAGGGTAAACCCCACACGGAGCAAGACCAAATAGGGAGGGAAGCGCGAGCCAGGAGCCGGGCTCCGCTGCGCATCGGCCCGACGCGCTAAGGCGGCTCTGAACGATCTGCGGATACCCGCCCTGCAAGGGGTTGCCGTCCGCAGGACGCCGAAACCTCCGGGTAGGTCGCTGATGAGCGTCCGCGGCAACGCGGCGCCTAGAGGAATGACCGCACACGACAGAATTCGGCTTACAGGTCCTTTTGCCGAATATTAGGTCCCCAAAGTATCGGGGTCCCCGGCGAGCGATTTTTGCTCGCTGGGGTGAAAACGACAGCCCCGACCGGGAGCAATTCCTGCCGGGGCTGACCATTTTTAGCCGCGCCAGCTCCGCTAACACGCCCGTGTCAGCGGGCTGCTAACTCCGCCCATTTATCATCAATCCATGCTGCGAGTGAAATTATTGGCAACCGGCGCCCGCGCCCCCGTCGTCGCCCATCCCGGTGAAGACTTGGGCTATGACCTCTTTGCTTTCGAAGCCGTCTCACTCGCCCCGCGCGCAACCGTCAAGGTGCGCACCGGCATCAGTGTCGAGGCCCGCCACCCCGCCACCGGCGCGCCGCTCGGCCTGCTGGTGCGCGACCGCTCCTCCATGGCCGCGCGCGGCGTCGCCACCACCGCCGGAGTGATCGATGCCGGCTACCGCGGCGAGATTCTGATCCTGATGACCAACCTGTCGGATGCCCCCATCGAACTTAACGCCGGCGAAAAGATCGCCCAGATGATTCCCATCCCCGTCCTCACCGGCCCCGTCCACGAAGTCGAGACTCTGGAAGACTCCGCCCGCGCGGAAAAAGGCTTCGGCAGCTCCGGGCGGTGACCACCTGCCGTGGGGCAGCCGCCTTCGGCTCACAGAACTTGCTACATCGGCAGCCCACCCTTTCGCCAGAATAAGTGAAAGGGTGGGCCGTCCCGCTAACTTGCTAACACGCGCACAGTGCGGCTAACTCCCCTACGGCTTTCCCAGATCATCCCCCTTGTGGTAATTCGGATACGGCGGAACAGGAATCGCCGGCACCGGATGCGCCTTCAACTCGTCCAGCACTATCTGCACGCCAGTTTCCAGTTGGCGGTCGTGTCCGGCAGCCACGTCCTTGGGCAGATCCTCCACAGCCACATCGGGCGCGATGCCGTGGTTTTCCACCTCCCAATCGCCGTTGAGGCCGTAGATGGCGTAGCGCGGCGCGGTCACCGAGCCGCCGTCAATCAGCGTCGGATAGCCGCCGATACCCACGAGGCCCCCCCAGGTGCGCGTGCCCACCAGCTTGCCAATGCCCGCCTTCCTGAAGTACCAGGGCATGGCGTCGCCGCCGGAGCCGGAGTTCTGATTGATCAGCATCACCTTAGGCCCGAAGATTGCCCCCACTGGATCGTGCATCGGCTTGCCGTCGCGCTCAATGGCTCCGGAGAGCGGTGTGCGCTTCAGTGTGTCTACCACGTAGTCGGCAATGAAGCCGCCCTCGTTGTAGCGCTCGTCCAGCACCAGTCCCTGCTTGTCGAGCTGAGAATAGAAAAAGCGGTTGAAGTTGGTGTAGCCCGAGCCGCCGGTGTTGGGCATGTAGACGTAGGCCACCTTGCCGCCGGAGAGATCATTCACCTTGCGCCGGTTGCCTTCAATCCAATCCAGATTGCGCAGCCCGTCCTCGTCGCTGATGGGCACAACTGTCACGTCGCGGGCCTCCTTGCCGTCCGCGTTGTATGCGATGTGCAGAATCGTCTGCTTGCCTGCCGTACCGTCGAAGAACTCATAGAGGTTGTCGCCGGCCTTCAGCTCACGGCCATTCACCGCCAGCAGGTATTCGCCTTCCTTCACCGAGACTCCCGGTAGCGTCAGCGGCGAAGCCAGTCCCGGCGTCCAGTTCTGACCGCCCAGTATCTTCGCAATCCGGTAGCGGCCATTTTCCACCTTGTAATCGGCGCCTAGCAGCCCGGTCTTCGCCTCGTGCTCCGGGTGGTACGGTCCGCTAATGAACATGTGGCCGATGGTGATCTCGCCCAACATCTCGGTGGAGAGATAGCTGAACTCGGAGCGCGATGCCAGCGCGTCGAGGTAAGGCTTGTACTTTGCCTCGATTCTTGGAATGTTCAGCCCATGGGTTTGCGGATCGTAGAGAAAATCGCGCTCAATGCGCCAGGTCTCGTGATACATCTGTCGCCACTCCGCGCGCGGATCGATGACGGTTTCGAGATTTCCCAAATTCAGCGGCTTGCCGGGAGCGGCGTCGCCGGGCTTCAGGTCGTCCGCAGGGGCGATGCTCCAGCCGTCCTTACGCGCGTAGAGTACCTTTGCGCCATCGAACGATACAGTGAAGTAGTCCAGGTCGCTGAGCACCGTCTCGGGCTTGCGTTTTTCCAGCGTGAACCGCCACAGGGCGCGAATCCCCGGACCGTCATAGTTGCTGGTGCGGCCAAAGGGCGCTCTCTCCGCGAGGTAGAGCACGCCGGTCTTGCCCACGGTGATTTCGCTGTAGTTGCGCGCCGGAATCGGCAATGCCAGAATGCGGTCTCCGATCTTCTCCAAATCCACCTTGACCACCACTGGCTTCTCGGCATCCTTCTTGTCTTTGTCGCCCTCCTTCTTCTCCTTGCCGTCGTCCTTGGCTGCTTCGTCCTTCTTCTCCGTTTCCTTCTTATCAGCGTCCTTCTTAGTCTCGTCCTTGATCTTCTCGTCGTCGCTTTGCGGGGGCACGGGCGAAGCGCCGTCCGCGGCCAGCACCACAACGTAGGCCGCAGTGGTCTGTGCGCGGTCCAGCGAGGAGAGGTCGATCCCCGCCTTCGACGGCCCGTCATCGGTGGATGCCAGGAAGTAGAGATACTTGCCGTCGGGATCGAAGACGGGGCTGATGGCGTCGCTCATCCCATCCGTCACCTGCGTCGATTTGTGCGTCTCCAGCGAGTAGAGGAAGATGGCGTCCAGTTGGTTGTCGAGGTCGCGGTGATAGGCGATCCACTTCGAATCCGGTGACCATGCGGCCCCAAAGCTGGGGCCCCAGTTGCCAAAGACTTCCTTGTCCACCAGCACCGGCTTGCCCGCCGGAAGATCCACGATCCACAACCGCAGGTGCTTGTCGGTATAGACAATGTGCTTGGAATCGGGCGACCACGTGGGGTTGTAGAAGTAGCTCGGCTCAGGGCCAAGATCAATGATTGTAGGCGGCTTGAATCCCGTCTGCTCCTTCAAGTAAAGCTGGTACTCGCCGCTGGCGTCGGAGAAGTAAGCGATTGTCTTTCCGTCCGGGCTCCATGCCGGGTCGCGCTCCGCCACGCCAGGGGTTTGCGTCAGGTTGCGCGTGTCGCCCTTCTCCGCCGGCACGGTAAAAATCTCTCCATGCGCCTCAAAAACCGCGCGCGCGCCGGTGGGCGAGAGGTTGGCGTTCTGAATCTCCTCAGGGCTGAGGTTAGCCCGGTGCGGCGCCAGTGCGGCCAGCTCGCCGTGAATCGAAATCGGGATCGGCATATTCATGCCCGAGACTGGGTCCACCAGAAGAATGCGGCCAAACTGCTCCACGATTAACGCGCTGCGGTCCGCTCCGTCTGTGTCTTTTGCGGGACCTGCCTGGAAGGACTTCATATCCAGCCCGGAGTTCACCATCACCTGCGAGACTTGCTTGCTCTTGGTGTCATAGCGATAAATCGTCACCGGGCCGTTGTTGGTTCCCGTGCTGTCGCGGTCGCTGAGGAAGTAGACCTCATCGCCCACCCACACCGGGTTGGAGTCGTTGGAGTTCTCGCGCGGCACCTTCACCAGGTCCAGTGTCTTCAGGTTGACGATCCAGATGGGAGAGGTCTGGCCGCCCACGTAGCGCTTCCACGCCGGCTGCCACTTGGAGAAGGGCTGATAGGCAATCGACTGGCCGTCGGGCGAGAACGAGCCTTCAGCGCCGGAGGGCAGCGGCAGCGGCTGGGGTATACCGGTGCCGTCAGCGTGTGAGAGAAAGAGACGCCGGAAATGCCGGTAGCTGGCCTGGCTGCTCAGGATAAGCAAGTCCTTGCCGTCCGGCGACCACCCAGCTACGGCGCTGCCGTCTGGGTGCCAGGTGATGCGGCGGGGTACGCCGCCCGAGGCCGGGATGATGTAGGCGTCGGTATTCCCGTTCAGGTGGGCCGAGTAGGCAATTGAGGCCCCGTCGGGTGAGTAGAACGGGCCGGCCGTCACGTGTCCGTTGGAGGTGAGCCGCTCCGCCTCGCCGCCATTGCGGCTGACCGTCCAGATGTCATCGGCGTAGCGGAAGGCGATCTTGTCTTGCGAGAGCGAAGGGTAGCGCAACAGCAGCGGCGCGGGTGCTGCAGTCGAAGTGACCTGCGCAGAAGCCGTTACGGGCAGCAGTGCGAATATCGCCAGCAGAAACAGCGCAAAGCGGGAGTAAACGCGAATCATCGGACCTCCATTCGATGGATGATTTTCAAACACAGGCGCAAACTGCGCGCCCACCCATGCTACGACAGCTGGAGGCCAAATAGTTCCTAAAAATCACAGGTATTTGTCTATTCTTCGCCTTCTTCTGAACTCAGGAACCTGCCAGCAGCACTTTGCGTATCAGAAAACGTGCGCTCTCCCTCAAGGCTGAGGTTGCTTTCAGAATATGGGCAGCAGCCGAATGGGTTGCTCTGCATTCAACGGAATCCAGGGAATTGCGTAAACTGGAGATGATGCACGGATTTACCGGACGCGAAAACTCGCAGGCTTTTCACGCCATCTACTGGGAATTCGGTTTTTCAAGGCTTGAAAAGAAAACCATCGCTTTGCAACAGAAAGCAGGACCATGCTTTTCAGTGAGGCCGTCAAACTCGCGCTGCAATCCCTGTGGGCCAACAAGATGCGCTCCATCCTCACGCTGCTGGGCGTGGTCATGGCTGTCTCCTCGCTCATCATGGTCGTCACTCTGGTTGACGGCGCCAACACCTATGTGGCCACCAAGCTAGTCAACCACGGCGCGGATGTGTTCAGCGTGGGGCGTTTTCCCTCCGGGTGCTGTTTCTCCGCCGAGGAGTACTTCAAGTATCAGAAGCGCAAGGTCCTGCAATACGAGGATTTCCAGACGGTGCGGGAAGAGTGCGCCGAATGTACCGAGGTAGGCTCGTCAATTAGCCGCTCCACTAAAGTCTCCTTCAATGGCCATTCCAGCACGGATACCGAGGTGCGCGGCATCACCTGGACCATGGTTGATCTCAGCAACCTCGACGTTGTGATCGGGCGTGGATTTACGCCCACCGACGACGACATAGGCACCCACAACGTCATTGTGGGTTACGACATTGTGGACAACCTGCTGGGCGATGGCGACCCGCTCGGCAAAGAGATTCGCGTCGACGGCATCCCTTATACCGTTGTCGGCGTGGGCGACCGCCAGGGAAAAACGCTGGGCCAGTCGCAGGACAACTGGGTGGCCGTGCCCATCATCACCTACCTGCAAACCTACGGCCACAACGACCCGCTGGGCATCTACGTGCGCGCCAGCGGCGGCGCCGTCTCCATGGAGCGTGCTGAAGACGAGGTGCGCGTCATGATGCGCGCCCGCCGACACAACCGTCCCGGCCAGCCCGACGACTTCGAGATCCAAACCAATGACACCTTCATGGACATCTGGAAGCAGTTCTCCTCCTTGTTCTTCGACGTCATCATCGGCATCTCCTCCATTTCCCTGGTGGTGGGCGGCGTCGTCATCATGAACATCATGCTGGTCAGCGTCACCGAGCGCACCCGCGAGATCGGCGTGCGCAAGGCCCTGGGAGCCCGCCAGCGCGATGTACTTCTTCAATTCCTCATTGAAAGCGCCACCATGGCCCTGGTGGGCGGAGTGATCGGCGTGGCGCTCGGCGTGTTGGTGGCCAATTTAGTTACGCTCGTCCTCGGCTTTCCCGTTGCCGTGGAGTTGTGGAGCGTGTTGATGGGCCTGTTCATGGCCGGCGGCGTGGGTGTCTTCTTTGGCGTCTATCCCGCCAGCAAAGCCGCCCGCCTAGACCCCGTGGTGGCGTTAAGAGCGGAACTGTAAAAGCAGCTTCTAGCTACTGCTTCTAGCTTTTAGCTATTTAGGTTGCTGAACAAGTTTTACTTGACACGGATTTTGCAGATCGTTGTTTTTCTGCATGGCTAAGCACCAGAAGCTTTTAGCTAGAGGCTAGAAGCTAGTAGCTAGGAGCTGTTTTTCATGGCACAGGGGCAGACAAGAGAATCCGTCAAAATGGCCCTCGACACACTCAGGGCGAACAAGCTGCGCTCGGGACTCACCATCCTGGGCATCGTCATCGGCGTCACCACGGTCATCGTCATCTCTTCGTTCGTCAACGGGCTCAACAACCGTGTCGCCGAAATTGCCGACTCGCTGGGTACAAATGTCTTGTTGGTTACCCGCCTGCCCTTCGGAATTGGCCGCCCTACTACCGAGCAGCTCACCCGCAAGCAAGTTACTCTGGAGGACGCGCTGGCCCTGCGCTCGCTGCCCCACGTCGTGACCACGGATGCCAGTGTCCGCTATACCAAGCAGTTTGGCGTCGGCGATGTGAGCGCAAAGTATCAGGGGCACAAAGTGGCCAACGTCATCCTCCAGGGCAATACCGCGCAGGTCGCGGAGGTGTCGAATCTCGTCTTGCTGTCAGGCCGCGTCTTTACCGATGAGGAGGACCAGCGCCATGCGGCCGTCTGTATGCTGGGATACGACACCGCCGATAAGCTCTTTGTGAATGGCGAAGACCCCATCGGCAAGGAGGTCAACGTCGAGACCGGACTCTATACCGTCATCGGCGTCCTCGACAAGCGCAAACAGCTCTTCGGCAGCGGCCAGAACCCGGAAGATAACGCCATCTACTTCCCCATGGGTACATTCCATAACCTGCATCCCGAAATCCTCGAAATGTTTATCACCGCGAAGTACGATGATCCGGCAAACAAGTCTTTGGTAGAAGAGGAGATTCGCGAGATGATGCGCATCCGCCGCAAGGTCAAGCTCTCCGCCGACGACAACTTCGATATCTTCGGCACGGACTCTATCAATAAGCTATGGGAGCAGATTACCGGCGGACTCTTTGGACTGATGGTCGCCGTTTCCAGCGTCGGCCTGATGGTGGGCGGCGTAGGCGTCATGAACATCATGCTCGTCTCGGTCACCGAGCGCACCCGTGAAATCGGCATCCGCAAGGCCCTGGGTGCTACAAAACAGACCATCCTCATCCAGTTCACCACCGAGGCAGTAACCTTGTGCGCCGTGGGCGGTGTGGTCGGCGTTATCCTGGGCGCCACTCTTACCGGCATCATCTACATTTTGCCCATCGGCTTGTCGCCCACTTTATCAACCGTGTGGGTGATCACCGGCTTCGGTGTCTCCTGCGCCATCGGACTGCTCTTCGGCATCTATCCCGCATGGAAAGCCGCCAACCTCGACCCCATCGAGGCGCTCCGGTACGAGTGAATCTGAAGGGAAACTATAGACCTTTGCAAAGGAATAGCGCAGAGACCATAGCGGTTTTTCAATAAAATTATGTTGCGCCAGATCGCATGGATGATTCGCGGCTGGAATCTTATTTGTGCGTTTTCATAGCGGTCAGCGCGCTCTGGAATCAATGTGCTAAAATGCTTTTCTGTTCTGTCACGGCAGAAGTCGCGAGTTCGATCCCCATCCTCCCCGCCGCACTGGAACAATCGTTTTTGAATTCCGGAAGGTCGCAACTCCAGCCGGACAGTTCCGTCTGTTCGTAGTCCATGGCAGGCTATTTCCTAAAGTGGGAACTGACGATGAGCCGGCCATCCACTCGGAACGGCTTTATGGGCAACGCTGTATCGATTGGAGTTGCGCCAATGTCTGCCGAGCTTTACACTCATCTCGTCAGTGGTTTGCCGAACGGCCGCCACGGGTAATTCCCTTCACTCCTCAACCAATTCTGTGAACTCGCTTTACGGCTGGCAGCGGATATCTTGAATTGCTTCCGGCAGGAGACGAAAAATCGTGTTAATGAAAATGCTTCTCCACCTCTCTACGCATTTAGGTTCCGGTTCTCGCCGGTCCCTTCGGGACGCAACTTCGACCCTGGCCGGATCGCTGCCGATAGCGGCTTTGCTGGCGGTCATGAGCCTCGTTTTCTGCTCCACGGCCTCCGCGCAGACGGCATACTTCAGCGGGGCTCAAACTGTCTTGCCCAATACTCTTGGATACCTCCATCAAGGTGCTGTAGCCGTGGACGCGAGCGGCAATGTCTATGTGGCCGATTACGGCGGCGCGCCTGACCCCGCCGGCGCGATCTACCAGATTGAGGCAGTCAATGGCGTTATTCCCGCCGCGCCCGTCATCCGTACGCTGGGCAGCGGTTTCGATAATCCTACCGGCGTGGCGGTGGACGCGCACGGTGATGTCTTTGTCGCCGATAAAGGCAACGGTTTCGTGAAAGAGATAGTCGCTGTGAACGGCGTCATTCCGGCCGTGCCGACCATCCGAACGCTGAACACCGGCGGTCACGTTTCTCCCTACGGCGTGGCGGTGGACTCGAGCGGCGACGTCTTTGTCGCGGATTACAGCGGCAGCACGGTATATGAGATCGTCGCTGTCGATGGTGTCATTCCCGCCGCGCCCGCCATCAAGACGCTGGGCAGCGGTTTCGAAAATCCTACCGGCGTGGCGTTGGACTCAAGCGGCAATGTCTATGTCGCCGATTTCAACAACGGCCTTGTAAAAGAGATTACCGCTGCCAGCGGTTACGTGACGGTCATCCCGCTAGGCAGCGGCTTCATCAGCCCGGCGAGCGTAGCGGTGGACGCAAGCGGCAATGTCTACGTTGTAGATAACGACTTCACCGTTGCCAAAGAGATTGTGGCAATCAACTGCGTCATCCCCGCCTCGCCCGTCATCAAGTCGCTGGGCAGCGGATTTGTCTTACCCCAAGGCCTGGCGGTGGACTCGAGCGGCGATGTCTTCGTCACGGATAGCTCGCTTGGTAAGGTATTCGAGCTGCAACCGCCGGGCGGGAACTTTGGCACGGTAAGCGTAGGCAGCGCCAGCGCGCCTATCACCATGACCTTTACGGCGATTACAGCAGGGTCGCTGGGCGTGCCCGCAGTGGTCACCCAGGGCACAACCGGTCTGGACTTTGCCGTTGCAGCCGGAGGAACATGCTCCGGCCTGGCAATCAGCGCCGGCGGCAACTGCACGGTCAATGTGACCTTCGCTCCGAAGTATCCGGGTGAGCGTTCTGGCGCGGTGGTGCTGAAAAACAGCACTGCAACCCCCATCGCCACCGGCTACCTTCAAGGCGTGGGATTGGCGCCGCAGGTGAACTTCCTTACGGCTACCCAGGCAACGACGACTCTGGGCAGCGGCCTTGACACGCCTGGCGGGCTGGCAATCGACGCGCACGGCGACATCTTTGCGGCTGACACCAACAATGCGGCGGTGGTGGAGATTCCTTTTGGCGGAGGGCAGACAGCGCTGGGCAGCGGCGTCTTTAGCATGCCCACTGGCGTGGCCGTGGATGGCGACGCGAATCTCTTTGTCAGCGACACCTCCCTTGGCGTCGAAGAAATTCTCTCCGTGGGCGGCTATGCGACGGTCATCCCGCTGGGCAGCGGCTTCAGCGCGCCGCAGGGCATCGCGGTAGACGGCTTTGGCAACGTCTATGTGGCCGACACCGGCAACGACGCGGTCAAGGAACTGACGGCAGCCAGCGGTTACGCGGCTGTGAACACGCTGGGCGGCGGCTTCAGCGGCCCCTCGGGCGTGGCTGTGGACGCGTACGGCGATGTCTTTGTGGCCGACACCGGCAACAATGCGGTGAAAGAGATTGTGGCAGTCGATGGCGTAATTCCCGCCTCCTCGCCCACCATCCACACACTGGCCAGCGGCTACAATGCCCCGCGCGGTGTGGCGCTGGATGGCGTGGGCAACGTCTATGTGGCCGACACCGGAAACGGCGCGATCAAGAAGATCACGGTCGCCAGCGGCTACTCCGCCGCTGTAACGCTGGCTGCCGGCCTCACCGCGCCCATCGGCGTGACGGTGAGCCAGACCGGCAACCTCTATATCACCAGTTCGTCCACAACTGTATTGGAAGAGGAGTACGCGACTGCCCCGGTGCTGGCCTTCGGCAGCACCAATGGCCTGAACATACCCACACCCGATCAGACGGTGACGGTGGTGAACATCGGCAACCAGCCACTGCTCTTTGAACCTCAAGCAACTTTCGACAATCCCAACATCACGACGGGCTTTGTGCTGGATACCAACCCGGCCACGACCTGCTTCAGCGCGCTGCTTCTGCCTGCGGCGGCGGCGATTCCGCTGGCTGCCGGCGAGAGCTGCACACTCTCGGTTTACTTCGATCCAGCGCTTGCGCAAAGCTATAGCGGTTCGATGATCCTATACGACAACACTATCAACGTGGCCGCCTCATTCCAGAGCATCACTCTGAGCGGCACGGCGTTTAAGTCGCAAATCATCACCTTCACGCCAACAACGCCGGTTCTATTCGGGACAACGCAAGTACTTTCCGCGTCCTCTACCTCCGGGCTGCCGATCACCTTCAGCCTCATAGGCCCTGGATCGCTGGGCGCAACCATCTGCACCTTGGGCACATGCACCGCCACGCTCTCCTATACCGGCGTGGGCACGGTGAACGTGACCGCGAGTCAGGCGGGCAGCGCCACCTATGCGCCGGCAACATCGGTTACGCAGAGCATCATGGTGAACCAGGCCGCGCAAACCATTACCTTCACGCCGCCTGCTTCGCCCGTTACCTACTCAGCCACTCTGGGCACAATCACGCTCACGGCAACGGCTACCTCGACGCTGCCGGTGACCTTCAGCCTCGTCTCCGGTCCCGGCTCGCTGAGCGGCGTCAACAACGCCACGCTAACCGTCACCGGTCCTGGCGCCATCGTGATTGCCGCAAACCAGGCAGGAAACGCCAACTATACGGCGGCTCCGCAGGTCGCACAGAGCATCGTGGTGGACCTGGGCACGCAAACCATCACCTTCGCCGCGCCCGCTTCACCGATCACCTACACCTCAGGCATGGGGACGATCACGCTTTCGGCAACGGCTACTTCGACACTGCCGGTCACCTATAGCCTCGTCTCCGGTCCCGGCTCGCTCAGCGGCATCAACTACTCCACGCTGACTGTCACCGGTCCGGGTATCATCGTGATTGCCGCCAACCAGCCTGGCAATACCTACTTTGCCGCTGCGCCCGTGGTCGATCAGAGCATCGTGGTCAATGCAGTGCCAATTGCCGCAGCCCCGACCTTTGCGCTGCCGGCAGGCACTTACGCCTTGCAGCAGTCGGTCGTCCTGCTCGACAGCACGCCCGGCGCAACAATCTACTACACCATCGACGGCTCAACCCCGACGCCGGCCAACTTCATCGGCTCCGGCCCCAGTGGAACCGCAATCACGGTTGCCGCTTCGGAGACCGTCGAGGCCATGGCCGCGGCTCCCGGCTATACCAACAGCCCGGTAGCAGCAGCGGACTACATCATCAATCCCACCGCGCCGGACTTTACCGTTACCGCCAGTCCAACCTCGGTCACCGTGACGGCAGGGCAAAGCACCGCCACAATGATTACTGTGACGCCTCTGAATGGATTCAACTTGGCGGTAACGCTCGCCTGCACCTCAGGGCTGCCCTCTGGCGCAACCTGTGTCATTGCCCCGGCAACCGTAACCCCGACGGGCGGCCCGGTATCGGCGATGGTCACCATCACCACCACAGCGGCGACTGCATCCCTGGGAACCGGCTCCCGTCCGTTCTTCCCTGCAACGGCTCTGGCCTTGGCTCTCTGCTGCTTTGGCTTCAGAAAGCGGCGTCGCATTCTGCGCATGATGGCTTTGCTGCTGGTGGGCATTGCTGGACTTGGCTTGGTCACGGGCTGCGCCGGCTCGACCGGGTACACGACAGCTCCAGTCAACTCATCGCTGATTATCGTAACTGCAACGCCCACTACCGGTGCCGCGCACACAACATCCTTCTTGCTTGGGGTGCAGCCGTAGGGTTGCCGTCAGCCAAGAACGATCTCCAAGGCGAACGGAAGCATAACCTGCTTCCGTTCGCCGGGTGACTCAAGTATGCGGTGTCTCTGAATTTATTAAAAAACACTGGTCTTGTATCAGTGCACGACTTCAGAGCTTGCAAACAACTCATTCGGAGTCGCAAGAAGCGTCAGGGCATGACTTCACAGCTTGCGGAAAAAAGGCGTTCTTTTCACGATGCTATGCCCTGCCGTTGCTTTTTGAACCTCAAATCAGTTGTGCTGCTGTTGATTTGTTCCTCTGGAGGCTTGATTTGCGGCCTCCAGAGACACGTATCCCCCGGACTTACTGCGCCAAAATCAGCTTCTGCATGCGTAGCAGGTTGTGCGCTGTGGCAACCAGGCTAAACAGCCAGTTGACTCGCGCCCTACCGCGCAGTTTTACCTGCCGGGCAACCCGGTCCTGCTTGGCCCAGCCGAACACTTTCTCCACCAACTTGCGCTTCCTCTGGCTGATGGCAAATCCTTCACTGCGGCGTTCTTCTTCGTTAAGCCAGTTGCGCCATTTCGGATTGGGCGCATATTCGGCTACATGCGGCCTGATGCGGCGGGCGCGCAACTGGCCAACGAACCGCTCCTGCTGATAACTCTTGTCGGCGCCCAAGGTGCACTCCACGGCGCGTTTTAACTTATCCACCATCACCAGCGCGGCCTCCTGCTCAGCCGTCTTGCTGGACTGCGTCACCATCGCTGCCACCACCAGCCCGTTGCGATTCTCCGTCAACACATGGCCCAGGTAGCTGGGCACCGCTGCCGCCGCGCCGCTCTTCTTGTACAAACGCGCCTCCGGATCGGTGGCCGATTCATGCGTGTCGCGCAGCAGCTTGCGGCCCCGCGCGCCCGTGCCCCGTTGGGGCGGCTCCAGCTTCTCGTGGAAACTGCGACGGCTGGCCCAAGCCTGAATCAATGTGCCATCCACGGTGAAATGCTCCTCGCTTAATAGCTGATGCGCGCGCGCTTGCTCCACCACCGCCAGCAGCAACTGCTCGGCGACCTCGCCCTCAATCAGCCGCTCGCGGTTCTTGGTAAATACCGTCACGTCCCACACCGGGTCGTCGATGTTGAGTCCCACAAACCAGCGGAAGAGCAGGTTATAGTCCAACTGCTCCATCAACTGCCGCTCGCTGCGCACCGAGTAAAGCACCTGCAAAAGCTGTGCCCGCACAAGCTTCTCCGGCGCAATCGACGGCCGCCCGCGCCGCGCGTACAACTGTTGGAACTCGGAGTCCAACTCCCGCAATGCCGCATCGGCCATCTGTCGAATGGCGCGTAATGGATGATCCTTCGGCACTCGCTGTTCAAGGCCGATGTAGCTGAATACCGCTTCCTGTTGTTGGTCATCTCCACGCATGATTAATACATACCCTATCGACCTGTGGAAACCATCGTGCCGGACCTGGTTCCTCAGCATTTTTCCGCAAG
>CAWDQS010000035.1:0-5004 GCA_963804295.1 uncultured Acidobacteriaceae bacterium | reverse complement strand
TCTGTGGGGTCGCCGGTCACGATAGCCGGTACTCCAGACGAGGCGATCAGTGCCGTCTCTGCTGGCCTTGGGGATCGCTACACCGCGCGGCCATGGCGGACATCGGAGGCGTGGAAGGATAGATCGTCGCTTGCAGCTCCCGAAAGAGATGCACTGGCCGCGCGAGCGTGCGCACAACCCGGGCGGCGCCGCCAGCCGCGCCGAAGGCAAGATCGCCATAGCCCAGCACTCGGCCTAGCCAACCTTGAGCGATCGCCGCCGTCGAGATCCAGTCAGCGCCCACCGCCGTGGCGCGGCGACGGAGCGGGTCAGCTTCCACGATGAAGACGCGCCGGTCGGTGATCACGATGCGGAAGAAGGAGATGTTGGCTGGCGCCTCCGTTAATTTCCCAAGCGCAGCGATTCCAGCCGCGCCCAGGACGACGGCCGTGGCGATCCTGCCCCAGGGCGGCTCATGTACCCGCCGGATCGCTGCCCAGTATGCCGCGAGCGCGACGACGAGCAGGGTTCGTAGCGTGGCTCGCCAGGCAGCCGCCCAGTGCGGACGGCCCTCGCAGAGCACGCCTTCACTTGAAAGAAGCAGTTCAGTAACGGCGGACACGTACGCCTCCACGTTCCGCGGCGGGAGGATCGCCCGCGGCGGCCCTGTTCCGCCCGTTGCAGTGCACGAGCGGCCTAGGCTCGGATCGGAGCCGCGCCCATGGCCGCAGCCGAAATCGCTTCGCTTGGATCAAGGAGGTCTATTGGCTCGCACGTATGTCCGAACCTCTATACTATAGCTCCTATTGTCTAAAAATCGGCAGGTAACGACGAAGGCAAGCCGACCTTAAAATGATTCGCAAGGCCGTGGAACTGGAGCCGATGAACGGCGCTTACCTGGACTCGCTGGGCTGGGCGTACTTCAGAATGGGCGAGTACGAGCTGGCCGAGGAGAACCTGCGCCAGGCCGTGGAGCGCGATGCCACCGACCCCACCGTCCATGACCACCTGGGCGAACTCTACGAGAAGACCGGCCGCTACCGTTTGGCCACTGCGCAATGGGAGCTTTCGCTGGCGGAGTTTGCCAAGTCGGCCCCGGTGGACGTGGAACAGGCCGAAGTTGCCAAGGTGCAAAAGAAGCTGGACTCGGCCCGCCTCAAGCTGGCCCGGCAGGAGAGCGCCACGGGACAGACCAAGCCTGAGTAACAGAGATCAGGGTTCAGAGATCAGGGAACAACGCCTGAGCCGTTTAGACAACTCAATTCGAATTAGCACTGAAAACTGATCTCTGAACCCTCACCCCTGTTTCCCGAGCGCCTCATTTCCCTTTCGCGTCCATACGTTGTAGGATTTTCTCGGGTGGGCCAGAAAGTTTTTTGGCTGCTCACTGAGGAATGGGAATCGCATGAAACGCAAGAACTCGAAATGTCTCGCGCAACGCTCCATAAAGCGCAACGGCTTTACATTGATGGAGTTGCTGATCGTCATGGCCATCATCACCGTGCTGATGCTGATCGGCTTTCCGACCTACAAAAGCGTCATGAAGCATGCCCGCGAACTTTCGGCGAAGCAGTCCATGCATGCAATTCATGATGCGGAATCAATGTACGCAACGGATTTTCCGAGCAAGGGATTCGCCTGCAACCTTCAATACCTGGGCGGCGATCCGGGCAAGCCGCCCTCGGCCACGGCCGCTGAGATGCTACCCGACGAACTCGCCAAGGGCGACAAAGACGGCTACATCTTTACCATCACCAATTGCGTGAAGAATGCACTGAATGGCTCAGAAAAGGTGGATGGATATACGCTCACTGCGGTTCCAGAGGTGGTGGGCAAGACCGGAGACCGCGGTTACTGCAGTGATGAAGGCGACGTGCTCAAGCAGGATCCAGCCGGCGGCGTCAACTGCTCCGAGCCGGTCCAATGAACGGAACGGACTCATCTGGCGCGGGTAATCCGGGGTCCGGCTTTCAGGGCCTAGCTCCCGCGCCCGTTTCCGGCGCACGGCGCGTTCCCGTCTGGGTTTGGGTACTTGTGGGAGTGGCTGTTTTTATATTTCTCCTCCGTGTCATCCTTATCCTCGCACTCCTTGCGATTCCCACTTTCGGCCATATGAAGAGTCATGCCAATGAGAGCGCGGCGTTGAAGTCCATCCAGACCATCGTGCTGGCGGAGTTGCAGTACTCGGAAAATTACCCCTCCCACGGCTACAGTTGCTCGCTGCGAGCTTTGGGAGGCGACCCGAGTGCAGGACTGCCCTCAGCGGAGGCGGCGCAGGTTTTGCCGACCGACCTGGCTTCAGGCATCAAAGCCGGCTACATTTTTCACCTCAATAACTGCACCCAAGTGAGCCTGCACGGCACGGACCGCGTCACCGGTTACACAGTCACCGCTATTCCCGTAACCCCCGGCAAGACCGGCCACCGCGGCTTCTGCAGCGATGAATCCGGCGTCATCAAGTACGACCCCACGGGCGGGACCAACTGCACACAGCCGATGGAGTCGCGATGAGCACGAAAATCAACTGGCCGCGCGGCTTCAGTTATACCGCACGTAAGTTCATGGAGAAACAAACAAGAAAGACCCCGCAGGGGCTAAAGCCCAACATTTCTTTTGCTTTTTTTGCGGCACGACTAAAGTCGTGCCCTGATACTAAACATATGTTTTCCAGAGTTCATACACAGATTATCTTTGCAGGGGTGATTCTGCTTTCAGCAGGACTTGGCGCGCAACAGACTGCGCCGTCCGCGATGAACCCGGCGCTGCAGATGGCGCAGAAGGTCGATCTCCACTACAACCAGTTGCACTCGCTAAAGTCCAGCTTTACGGAGAGCTACGAGGGGCTGGGGATGCGACGCACGGAGAGCGGAACGCTGCTGCTGCTGAAGCCCGGCCGCATGAAGTGGGAGTACAACGAGCCGGCCGGCAAGATATTCCTGCTCGACGGCACTTTTGCGTGGTTCTACTCCCCAGGCGACTCTCAAGTGCAGCGCATCCTGGCTAAACAACTGAACGATCTGCGCTCGCCGCTGCGTTTTCTGCTGGGCCACACGAAACTGGAGAAAGAGTTGAGCAACCTGACCCTGCGGCCCGCCGCGAACGGCCAGTTCACGCTGACCGGCCAGCCCGTGGGCCAGGAAAAGCGCTTGTCGCGGCTCACGCTGACCGTGACCGCGGATGGAACGATTACCGGAATCGAGATGGAAGAGACCGACGGCGCGCTGACCCGCTTTACATTTACCGGCGAGCAGCCTAATGTGACGTTTCCTGCCGGAACCTTCCGCTTTACGCCGCCCAAAGGCGTGCCAATCGTGGATGCGCTGTCACCGGTGTAAGCAGGATAAGCGCTACTGAAGCATGTGATCCGCGCCCCGACAGAATAACTTTGTTGTTCACTTGTTGGGACGTTCAGATTCCTCTTTCAGCCGACGAGCCACATGATCCACAAGAAGCTGGAAAAATTTCTGCACGTCAGCGAATGTGGTGGTGGGGTCGTTGTTATAGTCCATCAGGCGGTGGTGATAATTCTTCTTGTCGGGGGCGATCTCATCGATCACGAACCGCGCCTCCTGCATCGCCGCTCCGCGATGTTCGAATTTACCCGACACTTCGTCAGTGGCCATTTCCAGCGCGCAGTACAGGCTAAATGTTTTGGCATCGGCTGGGCAGACTCGTGTATCGGCGCGATTCCACTTTGATTCGGAGTTGAGGATCTCTCGCGCACGCTGCACAATCTGCACATCGGTTTTGGTGACGGGCGGGTGAGCCTCTGGGTCGTCTGCCGCGCTTCCAGCGTATTGACCCACGGGGGATTGCCCTTGCACCACAGCAACAATGACCAGCAGGACCGCGGAGACAACAGCCCATTTGCTCCACTTCATGATTCCGCACCTCTCCTTGTTTAGACCTCCGTGCATTCGAATTCGGTTACATTCGACGGTGCAAGTTTGAATTCTGACTAAGATGCTCTAACTCTCGTAGGAGTAGAAGCCGCGCCCGGATTTGCGGCCCAGCCAACCGGCGTCCACCATGCGCACCAACAGCGGACAGGGGTGGTACTTGGGGTCGCCGAAGCCCTCCTGGAGCACGCGGAGAATGTCCACACAGACATCAATGCCGATGAAGTCGGCCAGGGTGAGCGGGCCCATGGGGTGCGCCATGCCCAACTTGAAGACCTGATCGACGGCTTCCGGCGTGGCCACTCCCTCCATGACGGCGAAGGCGGCCTCATTGATGAGCGGCATCAGCACACGGTTGGAGACGAAGCCGGGCGCGTCGTTGACCTCGACCGGCGATTTGCCCAGACGGAGGGCGAGCGCATGAACGGCCGCGAAGGCCTCGTCGCTGGTGGCCATGCCGCGGACAATCTCCACCAGCACCATCACCGGCACGGGGTTGAAAAAGTGCATGCCGATGACCTGCTGGGGCCGGCGCGTTTGAGCAGCCAGCTTGGTGATGGAGATAGAGGAGGTGTTGGTGGCCAGGATGGCGCTTTCCGGCAGGATACGGTCGAGCGAGGCGAAGAGCTCGGCCTTCAGGTCGAAGCGCTCCGAGGCGGCTTCGATAGCGAAATCTGCCGCGCTGAGAGCCTCGCGGTCCAGTAAAGGCTGGATGAGGGACAGAGACGGCTCGATCTCTGTCTCGGCCAGTGTGCCTTTGACGGCCTCGCGGCCCAGGTTGGCGCGAATCTGCTGAAGAGCACGGTCAAGGAAGCGCTGCTCTACATCGCACAAAAGCACGCGAAAGCCCGCGCGGGCAAAGACATGAGCTATGCCGGAGCCCATGGTCCCGGCGCCCACTACCCCAACTGTCTGAATCTCGGCCATGGAAAATCCTTCCCCAAACACATGAGGGAGTGTAGCAGGGTGGGAGGAGAGATTGAAGAGCAGGCATTTTCTTCCGTGGAAAAATCAACGCTTTGCAAGAACGCAAGCTTAGCCACCAAGGGAGTGAACACCACTGAAAAACATTCCCAAAGGGGCTAAAGCCCTGAATAAATTTTTTGCATTTACGGCACGACTGAAC
>CAWDQS010000034.1:0-18062 GCA_963804295.1 uncultured Acidobacteriaceae bacterium | reverse complement strand
ACGTGGCAACTCTCAGTTACGAGGACGCCCTCAAAACCCACGCGCGTTATCACGCTACAGATCAGTCGCTCACACAGCCTGCCAATGTGGAGCCATTTAGTTACGAGGAGGCCTGTTCGGATGCCTCGGCCGCAGCGCCGCATCTTACGGCTCAACCCATCCCCAGCCGGGATCCAAGGGCAACAGCGAACCAGGAATTCAGCCTCAATCGGACATCGTCTTACGAGCGCAATCTGAAGGACGCCAGCATCACCATCCGCATGAGCAAGGCGGAGTGCGCGCAACTGCACCGGCGCGCCGCCGAGGCCGGTCTGACCGTCTCAGCCTATCTGCGCTCCTGCACCTTTGAGGCCGAGTCCTTGCGCGCGATGGTCAAGGACACCCTGGCCCAGTTGCGTTCTGTCACGTCCCAGGCAAAGCCCGCGGACTCTGCGCCATCCAGCTTTCGCAGGCTGGCCCGCTGGCTGCGCAACCTGCTCACTCCATGGCACAGCAGCCAGCGCGTTGCCCGCGCCTGAAATATTGCCACTCCGCGTCCTGGTTATTTCTTGCTCAGCGCGAAGACGAAGTAAGATGCCTGTGTTGCGCCAACATTCTTCATGCCGTGCATCTGATTCGGCGCCATGTAGGCAACGCCGCCTGCGCCAACAATGTGCGATTCGTTGCCGAAGATGAAATCCAACATCCCTTCACGAACCAGGATGAATTCCTCGTGCGGGTGCTGGTGCGCGGCGTGCGGCATCATACCCGGCCCAAGTGTGGTTTCATGCAGCTCGACGAATTCACCTGTGGGAACTGTGCCGCTAGCGATATTGCGGGTGGCAGCGCCGCTTTCGGAGTATCGCACCGGAAGCTGATCGAAGGGAAACGCCTTGCACTGGGAAAAATTCGTTTGCGGAACATTCGTAATGGCGGCGCTGGCCGCTGGCGAGGATGCCGCCGAACTTTGGGCGGCGGCCTCTCTGCTGAGTAAGGAGAAGAGGCTGAGAGCTGGGAGTGATACACAGACATCACGCCGAGTGAAGTTGCTCATGGTTTATTTTCCTCTTGGATAGATTATCGTGAGAGCTGTTTCATGCGCGGAGTTTCCACGCTGGAGCCCCTACGGTTCATACCCGGCCGCCTTCATTCGCGAGATGGTCACGACAAAGGACGGATCCTGCATCGCATTCATCAAAGTTTTCCGGTGACGGACCTGAGAAAGCTCGTCGTTGGTGACTGAGTGCGGAAAATCACTGAACTTCCGAGAGGCGTTTTCGAGTGCGACGCCCTCCAACCAATGCCTGGTGAGTGCGATCTGTGTCAAGGCCGTAATCTCGCTGATCTGCGCAGGACTTAGTTGCGACAGCTTGATGTCCGTCAATTCATACCGTGCCGCATCATTCATGCCCTCCCACGCAAGTGCCCGCGCGTCATCAATCTTCTTCAGTTGGTTGTAGGTGTCTTCATACCGCTCAACCTCAGAAGGTGAAGTGAACCGCCAACTGCGCGCTGCGCGGGCCTCCGCCTCCCAAGTAGGGATTGCCGGTGGCCACGTCGGGCGTGGCTGTTGTATCGACAAGCTGCTGATCAGGATAGGGATTGGCGAAGAGGCCGAAGCTCGGCATCAACGGGTTGCTGAGATTCGGATGGTTGAAGATGTTGAAGAAATCGGCGCGCAACTGCACTGTCACCTTTTCAGTCAAGTGAGTGGTCTTGTTCACCGAGAAGTCGAAGTTGGTGAAGTTGGGGGAGCTGAAAGCGTTGCGTCCCTCGCTGCCGGGATGGCCGGAGTTTGGCGCGCAAACCTGGTTGATCGGATCCCAGGTGCAAGGCGGAGCAAAGGCCGCCATGTTCAACAGGGCAACTCCGCCGGTGGCCGGATCGATGCCGCCAACGCCCTGATGCAGTTTCGACGGGTTGATAATATCGTAGCGCCCGAAGCCCTCGCCGCTGCCGTTGTAATTTCCAAAGTAGTGAACCGTGTAGGGCTGGCCAGTGGCGAAGTTGAATATGCCGTCCAGCGCCCAGCCGTTGGTGAGCCATATCGCTGAATGATACTTGGGAAGACTGTAATTCCAGTACCATTGCACGCGCTGTTTGATGTCGAAGTTGGAACTGGCGTACTCGCCATGCGGGTTGAAGCTGTCGTCGGGCATGCCGGCATTGGGAACAAAGTCCTGGCCGTCGCTGGCCGTGTCGATCGAATGTGCCCAGGTGTAGTTCAGAGTCGAAGTCAGGCCGTGCAGGTTCTGCAATTTCAGCGACGTCTGCAGCGAGTTGTAGTTCGACTCGGCGCTGGTCTCGATGTTGTCGACGTAACCGAGCGAGGAGTAGCAATAGGAACCGTAGGCGACGGTTATTCCATTCGCGCACTTGAAGACTTTGCCGGACTCGATATTAACTTGGTTCAGATCGCGGAAGTGGAAGAGATGACGGCCCTGCGAACCCACGTAACCGATCTGCACCGCGATTGCCTTGGCCAGTTGCGACTCGATGTTGAGGTTGTAAGAGACATACCGGGGCGTGACCAGATTCTTGGCCACGTTGAAGTAGCTGTTGGTCGCCGAATAGCTGGCGGGATCGAAGATATGCGTGGCCGTGTCCACGCTGACGGGCGAAGACAGCGAGGATAACAGGATCGTGTTGTAGGCCGGACCCTGTTCGCTGGAACTCATGTTATAGGTTTCGTTCCCCACGAAGAAGTCCTGCGAGGGGCCGTCGGGGTAGATTCCCGCGCCGGTGCGAATCACCAGCTTGCCATTGCCCTTCAAGTCGTTGGCAACGCTGATGCGCGGGGAAAAGGTACTCCAGTCTTTGTTGTAGAGCGACGAGGGGCCACCCGAGGCGCCCACCGTGTTCAGCGTGGGATTCAGCTCGGTCAGGTCCGGAAGGGTGAAGGCATTGTTCTTGGCCCCGATTACGCCAAAGTAATCCCAGCGCATGCCGTAATTGACCGTAACTTTGGGAGTCGCGCGCCAGGAATCCATATAGTAGACGCCGCTGGCATTCTGGAAGGAGTAGACCGCGTGGGCGGCCGAGCCGTATTCGGCCGACGAGCCGCCGTCCACACTGCCGGCGAGAAAATCGCTGAGGGTGTTGAAGCTCAGCGAGCCGCGATGGCCGGAGTCAATGAAGCTATTGATGAACGTCCGCCGCCACTCGTAGCCGGCCTTTAAGTTGTGACGGCCTTTGGAGTAGGAGACGTTGCCGAAGAGCTGGTAGTTGGAGTCAATGCGGCCGCGCGCGTCGCTGGAGGTGGCGCCCAGGGGGCTGCAACTGTTGGCGCTGACCGGGTTGCCGGCCAGGGTGCAATCGCTAATGGTAATGAACGGCAAACCCATATCGTGCGACGAAAAGCCTGGAGGCAGGGAGTTCAGGCCATATGCCGATTGGGGATTGAGGCCAATATCCTGGGGCAGAAACTGCTGCAGGAAGCGGTTGTACCCGCCGCGCACCTCGAAGATCAGGTTCGGCTTCGGAATCGATGTATAGGAGAGCGACACGATGTTGATGTGCGTGGGCGTCAGTGTATTGAAGCCCGGCGCGCCGGAACCGGAATACAACATGCCCAACGGGAAGCTCTGCATGCCGTGGGCGTAGAAATAGCGCCCGGTCAACAGGTCTTCGGGGCTGAAAAGCTTCAGATGCTGATCGGCCTTGACGATGGCGTTGTCGCTTACATTGCGGAAGGGGATGGTGTAGGTGACGCCGTTAGCCGATGTGGGCAATGTACCCCAGGGATTGGTCTTCATGAGATTGGCCATCACCGTACTCCGGTAGCCGGAATAGCTGGAGATATCGGTAGAGAGCGGGGCCGTGCCCAGTTGCGGCAGTCCGCCGTCCTCGCGCTGTCCTTCGTATGCGAGCAGGAAGAAGGTGTGATCACGCACCACGGGGCCATCGACCATGCCGCCGAACTGGTGGTTGGTAAACGAGTTCTTGGGCTGGGCAGTGGTATTGAAGAAGTTGCGCGCGGTCAGCGAGTCGTCGCGAAAATCTTCAAAAGCGCTGCCATGAAAGGTGTTGGTGCCGCTCTTGGTCACGATGTTGACGGTTGCTCCGGAACTGCGGCCAAACTCTGCCTCCGGGCTGCCTGTAACGGGTATCTCGGCCAGCGCATCCACGGGGAGAATGGTCCCAGGACAGCCCCAAACGCCTGCCTGGTTGACTGTCGGCAGGTTGCGATAGCCGTCGTTCATGTCGGTGCCGTCCATTAAATAATTATTTGACCGGCCGCGGTTGCCGTTCAAACTGAACAGTCCGTAGGAGCCGGCGGATTCGGTCGAACCCACCGGATCACTGGTGGCGCCGGGAACCAATTCCAATAACTTTGTATAGTCGTGTCCGTTGATCGGCAGTTCAGCCGCTTGGACGGCTTCGATTGTGCCCCCCATGTTGTTGTTAGTGGTCTCCACCAGCGCCACATTGGCGTTCACTTCAATCACTTCCGAAACCGCCCCGGTGGCCAGCTTCACGTCGGCACGCGTCGGCGAGCCCACGCTTACCGGAATCTGCGTCAGCGTCGTGGTGCGGAAGCCCTTCTTCTCCACCGTTATGCTATAGATGCCCAGCGGGAGTTCCGAAGCCACATATTCGCCCTGATCATTGGCCTCAATGGTGCGCGATGAGCCCGTGGACGGGCTGAAGACCTTTACCTGGGCCCCGGGAACAACCGCTCCGCTGATGTCCGTTATCGTGCCCTGAATGCTTCCCCTGAAGGTCTGCGCCATGGCGGCGGGTGCGCTGACATAAGCGAGAAATGCAAATAAAATGGCAATCGTGCCTGAAAAGGCTATCGAGAGGCTTTTCATGAGGCCGGGCTCCTTAGATTTTCATATAGAATCCTTAAATCGTAGCATATGCACAGGCGCTCGAAATAAGGATCGTATAAGGATTCACCCCTGTGTTCGCCCCCATTCGCTGAATTCTCCGCATCTTCGGCACGGAATTTCCAAACCATCAAATATGCCAAAATACGACAAATACGCTCAGTATCGGCTTTATCTCAGCGCGTGACTTCAATAATCTCTCTAGACATGTCGAATAGCGCCGCAAACGCTCAACCATGGATTTGCTTGCAAAATACGGGTGGGGGGTGAGACTGTGAATCGCGCCAACCGCGATCTGGTGAAACTGTGCGCTTACAATAAAGATGTGCAGCCCGAAAAGTCATCGCCCATAATTTTTACCGAAAACCTGACCAAGGTTTACCAGGCGGGCCGAATCAAGGTCACCGCCGTGCGCCGGGTTTCTCTGGCTGTCGAGCCGGGCGAGTTTGTCGCCATCGTCGGCCCCTCTGGTTCTGGCAAGTCCACTCTTTTCTATTTATTGGGCGGCTTGACGCAGGCTACCGAAGGCCGCGTAGTGATTGACGGCATTGACTTTGCCACGCTCTCGGACGCCGAGCGGACGCGGCTGCGCAAGCATCGCATCGGATTTGTCTTCCAGAAGTTCAACCTGCTGCCGACACTCACGGCCATGGGAAATATCGAGATCGCCCACGCGGTAAGCGGTCGCCTAGTGAACGGGAAGAAGGAGCCTCTGGACCTGGCTTACCTTAATCATTTGAGCGAGTTGCTGGCTATTCAAGGGCGGCTCGATCATCGCCCGAGCGAGCTGAGTGGCGGCGAACAGCAGCGCGTGGCGATAGCGCGCGCGCTGATTACTCGCCCGGCCATTGTGCTGGCCGACGAGCCTACCGGCAACCTGGACACCAAAAGCTCGGACGCGGTGTTACACATGTTGTTGCGCTCGAACCGGGAGCTGGGCCAAACTACGCTGATGATTACACACAATCCCGAAGCGGCCTCAATTGCCAGCCGGATTCTCTATATGCGCGATGGGGAGCTGGTGCGCGAGGAGAAGGGAACGCGTTCCGGTATTGACTTGCCGGTTTCAGGCGCGGCGCCGGTCGCTGTTTGACCTGATTTCGCAGCCCCGGTATACTCGTATTTGCAACAAGCGGGAGTAGCTCAGTGGTAGAGCATTGCCTTGCCAAGGCAAGGGTCGCGAGTTCAAATCTCGTCTCCCGCTCCATTCCGCCCTCCGGCCCTGGCCGGGTTGGCTACGGCGGCATGGGATATTGATCAAGCAGCCCTGCCAAGGCGCGGTACCCAAGTGGTAAGGGAGAGGTCTGCAAAACCTTTATGCGCCGGTTCGATCCCGGCCCGCGCCTCCAACTTTTCCCTACAAATACAGTATTTTTTGGGTAGAGTTCCAAAATCCACAGATGTAACTTCGCGCATTCATCACTCACCAGCCCACGCAGGCTGGCTCGAAAAATAGCCTACCTGCGTGGAGCACAGTCTTCCATTACTTCCAGCGCACGGCGCCACACAGATGCACAGTTACGCCCATCTCGGCTAGCATGGCAGCCTTCACGGCCAAGGCATTGTCGGCAGTTGCGGCGTCTGGCGCGTACACAACATTCACATGGTTGGCGCGATGCCGAGCCATGAACTGATCCCGGCTAACTCCGTGCAATACAGCGGATACAAGAGGCCACTGACTGGTGGTGTTTTGCCAGCGACGCGCGGCTTCAGCTTCCGGCAGGATGACAACTGTTCCGCGGCCCAAGTCGGCGTGCAGCGCATTGCCTTCCACAAAGATCCGGCTCCATACAATTTCTCCCGGACGGCCCACACCTTTGAGCGTGCCTCCACCCAGAGGAAAATACATTGCAGGCTGGCGTTCGCTGGTCGCGCCCTTGTATCCGCCGAGAAGATGATTCGCCGGCACGGCTCCGGAAATCTGCAACACCCAGACGAAATCGTCAATATCGGCGCCAGTGAAGTGCTCGCCCCAGCGCACGTCGTGCAGAGTGGTCGATGGATCCAGGCCCAGAGCGGTCCAGCATCGATTGGTTACCAGCGCATCCAGTCCCGCTCCCTCATCCACTTCATTGAAGTGCGGCAAGGGCACGCCAGCGTATAGTTCCCGCTTTCCGTCCTCGGAGAAGACAGCCGGACGGTCCGCGTTGTTCAGCAACGCCTCCGCCAGGTCTGAAGCCGGAGCCATATCATTTAACCCTTGCTGATATTGAATCCCAATTGCATCGCAGCCGAACGCGTGAGCAATGCGAACGGCCGCGATGTACATCTTGCACTGGCCAAGAATCTGTTCGACGGTAAGCTCGGTCTTCGCGTCTTTCCCGGTAACAAATGTGACTCCGCGCTCTTTCATCCATTGGTAAACTGACTCTGCCTCGGCGTCCTGAACCTCCCTCATCTTAGCGACCAGCGCTGACTGGCTTAGCCGCTCCTTGAATACGCCGGCGGCATTCAGCAGGTCGTCTTCGAAGACGGCGTTGAACATGCCCATGCAGCCTTCATCAAAGATGCCGAGGATTGCCTTATGCTTGCGCAGTTGTAGTGCAAGACTTCTCCCCATCTGAGTTTCCTTCGCCGGAAGCTTGGCTGGATCGAGAACTGCCACATGGCTTAGATCGTGGGTGATTGTGCCGGTCTTGAGCCACTCGCGAATGCCCTTGCGTGAGAATTCGTCCTTGAAGTCCGTACTCCAAATGCTGCTGAATTTCACTCCGGCCTTGGTCAGTGAACCGTTCAGGTTGAGCAGGCCCACCAGGCCGGGCCACTGTCCCGACCAGTTTGCGATAGTGAGGATAGGACCACGATGACTGCGCAGGCCGGGTAAAACATGATGCGAATACTGCCATGCCGCCGTCACAAAGATCAGCCGCGCTTCAGGGTGGATGGCCTCAAATACATCCATCCCCATCCGCTGGCTTGAGATGAAACCGTGCTGCTCCAGTTCATTGAAAGGAAAGGCGCGCACAACTTCAATTCCTTCAGACGAAAACACCGCCGCTACCTGGCTCTCAAGCGCGGCCTGGGCAGCCCAGCATTCCTGATTGGCCGACAGACGCAGATCGCCGCTGGTCACCAGCACTACCTGGTTGGAAGATGGCTTTGCAACTTCCATAACACTACTCGCTTGTTGCAACATCTCTTCTCCTTTTCAGTGTTCCCTGTTACTGCTCTGTAATCATTTAACCATTACGCTACTGATTGCGATTGTTTTCCGCGATTCAAAGTTCTTAACCATCTTCGCACTATCCGCGGTGCGACCTTTAGAGACAGGCTGCGAGAAGGTTGCCGGAGAAATACTCCAGCTCTCGCTGATCCACTTCAGGCAGAGAGCGCGGGAAAGATGTTCACTTAGTCAATGAACGAATCCAGCAACTTAGCCGTATGTCAAATTCGTCGAGCGAAAAGCGAATTCAAACATGGCTAACAGTATCTCAGGCCCAGGCAGCCAGCCGTTGCGCGCCAACTCGCGGGTAACCGCTGATCGCGGCCATCCAGACGCATCGCTTGCGCAAAGTGGTAATATTCTTTCTCACGGCCCTCCCAAACCGCAGAATTATGTCTGAATACAGCAAGAGGAGATCTCATGACTCTGCCGCACCTGTACGAAACTGCATTGGCGCTCACGATTCTGACCATGCTCTGCTGGGGTTCATGGGCCAACGTGCTCAAGATCGCCAAGGGTTGGCGCTTTGAACTTCTCTATTACGACTACTCCATCGGAGTGGCGCTGTGCGCCCTGCTGGCCGGACTGACCTTCGGCACTTGGGGGTCGGACGGACCCCGCTTTGCGGCCGATCTGGCGCACGCCGGCAACATGAATATTCTCAGCGGTTTCGCGGGCGGGGTCATCTTCAACCTATCCAACATCCTGGTGATAGGCGCCGTCTCCGTGGCGGGGATGGGAGTCGCGTTCCCCATCGGCGTAGGACTGGCTCTGGTGGTGGGGGTGATCTGGAGCTATCACGTCAATGCTCAGGGGAATCCGTGGATGCTTTGTTTGGGTGTCGCGTTGATCGTGGCAGCCATTCTCGTGGACGCCATCGCCTACCGCGCCCATGCCGTAAGCCAAAGCGTTCCCGGTGACAAGGCGGATGCCGCCGCCAAACGAGCTGCCACATGGAAAGGCATCCGGCTGAGCGCCATCGGCGGCATTCTGATGGGTACGTTTTACCCGCTGGTGGAGATCGGCAAATCGGGCGAGAAAGGACTTGGCCCCTACGCGGTGGCTTTTGTCTTTGGTTTGGGCGTGCTGGCTTCGGTATTTGTCTACAACTTATTCTTTTTAAAATTCCCCATCGCTGGTTCGCGGCTGAGGTTCTGCGATTACCTGAGAGGCAGTTCCTGGGTGCATTTTCTGGGCATCGTGGGTGGCGTGATGTGGATGATAGGTTCGCTCTCGAACTTTGTGGCAGCCAGCGTTGTGGGACCGGCAATCAGTTATGCCCTGGGGCAAGGCTCCACCATGGTGGGGGCGCTATGGGGCGTCCTGGTGTGGAGAGAATTTTCGGGAGGCGGCAAGCGGGTGAACTGGCTTCTGGCGCTCATGTTCGTGCTCTTTATTACCGGCCTTGGGGTGGTCTCCATCGCCAAGAGTTAGGCCCCCCGCCATAAAATTAGTAGGGCTATATCGGGAGAGATCAGGTGGAACCACTGTTGCTCGGCCTCGACGCCGGAACCAGCTCCGTAAAAGCCGTCTTGCTGGATTTGAGCGGAAACCTCTGCGCCTCCGGCAGTGCAGAGTATCCGCTCCATCACATTCGCTCCGGGTGGGTGGAGCAAGACCCCGAAGACTGGTGGCAGGCAACAGGCAAGGCAATTGGCGAAGTGCTTGCGAAGGTCGAGCATGGGCCGGAACGCATCCTGGGAATGGCCATCAGCTCTCAGGCGCCCACGTTGTTGTCGCTGGACAAATCCGGCCGGCCTCTGCGCCCCGCGATCATCTGGATGGATCGCCGCGCCGAAGCCGAGTCAATGCGTCTTACTGAACTGCTGGGAGCGGAGGAGATTTATCGCATTACCGGCAACCGTCCAGATGCTTTTTATGTAGCCGCGCGCCTGCTCTGGTTGCGCAATCACGAGCCGGAGATTCTGAAGCAAACCTGGAAGTTTGTCCAGGTGAACGGCTACCTCAACTACCGGTTTACGGGACATCTCACTGTCGATCCATCGCACGCCGTTCTGATGCAGATGTGCGACTACGCCACCGGAAAGTGGTCCGAGGCGCTCTGTTCGGCTTGTGGAGTTGATCCGGCGCAATTTCCCGAAGTCATGGAAAGTCACCACATTCAGGGCGAGGTCACCGCAGAGGCCGCCATGGTTACCGGATTGAAGGCCGGCACCCCGGTGATGGCTGGAATCATTGATAGCCCCGCTGCAGCGCTGGAGGCCGGTGTGGCCGAACCAGGCATCGCTGTTGAAATGACGGGAACCTCTACCGTGGTCATCATTCCTAATAATCGTGGCCTGACGGAGCGAGCACTGATTGCCATGCCGCACGCCCTGCCGGGAATTCACCTGCTGCTTGGCGCCATGGTCTCTTCGGGGGGCAGCCTGCGATGGTTTCAGGATCAATTTGGTCAGTTGGCTGACGGCGAGAGCAGGACCGCGTCCTTCGATCAGCTTACGAATGAGGCAGCCGGGATCAAGCCAGGAAGCGACGGGGTGATCTTTCTTCCGTACATGATGGGGGAGCGCTCGCCCATTTGGCATTCCAATGCCCGCGGGGTCTTCTTTGGCCTCTCGTTGGCCACGCCCAAGGCGGCGCTGGTACGCGCCATTATGGAGGGCGCGGCTTTTGCCTTGCGTCATAATGTGGAGACAGCGCAGCGCGCGGGAGCGGAAGTGCGAGAGATGAGAAGCACGGGCGGCTGCAGCCGCAGCGATCTTTGGAATCAGATCAAGTCGGATGTGTTGGGAATGCCGCTGCAACTGCCAAGCGCAGCGGTCGGCTCTCCCTTCGGCGCTGCCATCCTGGCGGGGATGGGAACCGGAGCCTTTCCCAATATCCGGAAATCACTCGCGGAGATGGTGCATCTGGACAGGCGCTTCGAGCCCAACATGGCCAATCACGAACGATATACACAGATCTACCGCGTCTATCGCAACATCTACGAGCACCTGAAGAGCGACTTCGATCAAGCGGCCAGGATTACTCCGTGAATCTTCTTGAATAGCTGGAGGGTTCGTTCGATCTCGGCCACGGTCTTTTCCTTCGGCCATTGCTGTACCTGCGCGACGATGGCAGCCAGTTCGCTTAGCAGCGGCAGCGTCAACTCGCCCAGTATGCCGATCAGCGTGCGCCGCATAATCAGATCGTCGAGGTGGACAACCCTTTCGTTGAGCGCCATGAATTCGATCTCCCGGCGAGAGTATCCGGCATGGCTGGCGAGCGGCGCATCCGGTCCCGCTTTCATATAATCAGTGACGCGATCCGCGATGGTGCCATAGCGCTCTTGCAGGGTCAACAACCTCGCGTTAGGCAGGCCGGTTCCCTCAGGCAAACGGGGATAGCCCTTGCCGCCACCGATGGGAATATCCGCTGAACTGCGGACGCGCGGGCGGCCCAGCACTCGCAGAATCTCGTCGGCAACCTGCTCGCCAAGCGCGCGGTAGGTGGTCCACTTTCCGCCCACCAGCGAGTAGATGGGGAAATCGATCCCGTTGCCCGCGGGCAGCACGGGAAAGCTGTGATCCCGGCTGATCTGACCCGGCGTCAGCGCATTGCTGCGCGGCAGCGGGCGGACACCACAGAACCTGAAGACCACATGCGAGCGATCTACCTTGATCGAGGGGAAAGCCTGGCTCATGGATTTGAGAAGGTAATCCACTTCACCTTCGTCGCAGGCTGCATCCGGATCGTCCGTGGGAATATCCGTTGCGCCGGCGACCACCTTGCCATCGACCACATAGAAGATGCAGATGCGGCCGTCGCGATTGACGAAGTAAATCATATCGTCGCCGGTAGCCGCCACCAGTTCAGGGTGGTCCAGTACGATGTGCGAGCCCTTGGTGCCGCCGATGAATTGGCTCGCGCGCCCGATCGCCTGATTGACGCCGTCGATCCACGCACCTGCGGCGTTCACGACAATCTTCGGCTTCACATCGCAGGTTTCGCCGGAGACCTCGTCTCGCAGAACGACAACGCCGCCCTTTGCGCTCTGCGCCCGGACGTAATTCATCGCGTGCGCCCCGGAATACGCGGCCTCAGCGTCCTGAACCAGTTCCAGGCAAAGCCGTTCCGGATAGGTGATCTTGGCGTCATAGTACGTTGCGGTGCAGATTACTCCGGGATTCAATGCGGGCCGAAGCGCACGGGCCGCTCGCCCGGAGAGGAAGTGGTGTCTTGGCAGCGGAGATTTGCGGCCGGCGAGAAGGTCGTACAGCGTCAGGCCGGTTTTGATCAGCAGCGCTCCCCGATTGCCCGGCTTGGTGGGCCAATTCAGTAGATTCCGTATTCCAGGCACAATTCCCGACATCCAATTGAAGATGGGAATCGTCGTGGGCATCGGCTTGACGTAGTGGGGCGCGTTTCTGAATAGCCGGTTTCGTTCCTTGAGGGACTCGCGCACCAGGCGGAATTCCGCATTTTCCAGATAGCGGAGGCCGCCGTGAATGATGCGCGTCATGGCCGCGCTGGTTCCGGAGCAAAAATCAGATTTTTCGACCAGCAACACATCGACTCCTTGCAGAGCCAGTTCGTCGAACAGGCCGATTCCGTTGATGCCGCCGCCGATGATCAATACGGAAACATCCGGGTGATTTTGAAGAGCAACAAACTCTGGACGCATTTGGGCTCCTATGACATTAAGTCGTTAAGATGACAGTACGTTAACACACAACTTTGTTTGCAGTCCAAGCCACCCAGACTGCCGAATGGGCCTTGCCAAACTCTTTTTCTCACGCGGGGAAGCCGGGCGTAGGATTGTCCAATTGTATGCGGCAACGATTCCCCGGATTGCGGGTTTGATGGGGATTTCACCTGAATTGATGCATTTCCCTTCAGTTTTCCACAGATAGATTGCATATAGGCCTGTATGAGTCCAATCAGGCAAGTTATCCACGTCTTTTTTTGTTCTAAGGAAGAATCGTATCTGCTTATCCACGCAAAGTCTTGACATAATTCATCCAAGAGTGGTTTCTCAGTAACTGTTCCAATCGCCGAGTCCAGGGGGGCGGGGTTGAGAATCCAAGTTCAGAGCTTGGCTCCAAACCTGATACTATACCGGACCAACCACGGGAGCACTGAAGAGTGACCAGCTATAGCCGCCAGGACGTATTGCGCATCCTGCAGATCGGCTCCCGCCAGTTGCAGGGGTGGGAGCGTGCGGGAATTGTTTCCCAACAACAGAGCTACAGCTTCCAGGACCTGGGCCAGTTGCGTATCCTGCGCGCCTTGCGTGAGGAGTCTGTGTCGGTGGCATCTATCCGGCACTCGATAGTGGCCATGAAGGCGGTGGCGGGCATGGCAAATCCGCTGCAAGAGGCGAGCCTGGTCAGGACCGGGACGCGGCGGCTGGCCTTCCGGCACGATGGAGCGATGGTGGACCCCATCCGACGGCAATTGCTCTTCGACTTCGAGCGCGCGGAACAACAAATGGGCCAGCCCACAGCCCGCTCCGAACCGGCGCCGCTGCGCAGGCCGGCGGCGAACACTCCGCGTGGCGTGCAGGAGTTGTTTCTGGATGCGGTGCAGGCCGAAGAGGCCGGCGAGAAGATCCGCGCCATCAAACTTTACCAGGAGATCATGGAGCGCGACCCCAGCTTTGCGCCGGCCTGGATCAACCTGGGGACAATTCATTTTCATCTGCGCGAGTTTGGCTGGGCCGAACAGCTTTATCGCCGGGCAACAGAGATCGACCCGTCTTATGTACTGGCGTTTTTTGATCTGGGCAACGTGCTGGACGAGTTGCAGCGGCCGGATGAGTCGATTACCGCCTATCGGCGGGCAGTTGCGCTGGCTCCCGGATATGCCGACGCGCACTACAACCTGGCGCTGGCCCACGAGCGCAAGGGCGAGGCGCGGGCGGCGCTGCGCCACTGGCAGGCATACGCGCGACTGGACAAAAGCGGCCCCTGGGCCGACCACGCGCGTGCGCAGATTCGCAAGCTGCTTGACCGCGAAAAGCTGTCCATCGCCTGGCGCGCGGAGGGCTTTATTGCGCCGTGCAAAGGGACGGCGGCGCTGGAGCTGGTGGGCGCCGAGGCCTGAAAGCCCGTAAAGCACATTAGCCCTTCCCGAAGGAGGGCATTCCGAACAAGCAGAACAAACCAAACAAACTAACTCACGGTCACCGTGAAGGTTTTTGTTTCTGTCGTTTTGTTCGCATCGTTGCCGGTACCCGTCACCGTGAAGGTGTAGGCGCCGGCCGTTGTACCCGGAGTGCCGGTTGGACCGCTGCTCGTGCCGCCGCCGCCGCATGCGGCCAAGCTGCCCAACGCCGTCATTACAATCAGAATGCCCAGCATGGCGCGCCAACTGCGCCGCCGGGACGGAATTCCCAGGAAGACGAGGAAGGCGAGAACCGCGCCGCCTCCCGCTCCGGCCCAGCCGCTGCCCTTGCCGGGTAACTTCGGATAATTCAACTCACTGGTAGCCGCCGTGGTGTAGACCGTGACGGTTGCCGACGCTGTTCCGGTCACCACGCCGGAACTGAGCGTCAGGGTATTGCTGCCGTTCGAGCAACTGGGCAGATACGCAGCTCCAGAGGGAGAGTTTGTGAGCGCGCAGGTGAGTGTAATGGTTCCCGAATAAAAGGTGGACGAACTCACGGTAATGGTCGAAGTATTGCCGGTCGTTGCTCCAGGGGCCAGACTGGCAATATTCGTTGCTTGGAGCGCAAATGCAGACTTTGTCACCGTCACGGTCGCCGTTCCCGGTATGCCTGAAGAGTAGTCCGCATCTCCGCTGTAGTTTGCGGTGAGCGTATCGGCTCCATTGCCCAGGCCGTTGGCGGGAATGATGATGGTGACGCAACTGCTGCCCGCTGTGCAACCGGCAGTTCCGAGCGTCACCGCCGCGGATGTATAGCTGCCGCTGGACAGCGTTACCGTTCCGGTTGGTGACGACTCCTGGGTGCTGGAGCCGGAGACCGTAACCGTCACGCTGTAGGTCTGGCTGGAATCAATACTGCCCGAGGCTGGAGTTACCGTCACTGTTGGCGTGGACACAGCCACATAAGTGACCGTTACGGAGGTCGTGTTATACGCCCCCGCACTATAGATCGAGCTGCCATTGTAGGTCACGGTAAGCGTGTCGGTTCCAGCGCTGAGGGAGTTGCTTGGGATGGTGATGGAGTAGGTTCCGGTGCCGGAGAGCGCTGTCGCCGCGGAGGTGTAGCCGCCGCCGGTCAGCGTCACGGTTCCGGTCGGCGTCGGGCTGCCAGTGCATGTCCCAGAGCAGGCCACGAATCCCGACACGAGGAGTAGCTGGTTCGAGTTGATGCCGGAGCCGGAAACCGGTAAAGTGACCGACACGGCCGCAGTCAGCCCAGTTACATTCACCGTTGTTGAGTTAGTCGCCACGGCATAGGTTGTATTGCCGCCATAGGTCACAGTCAGCGTGTCGGTACCAATGGGCAGGTTTCCAGCCGTGACGGTGAAGGCGCAACCGGAGGCTGTACAAGCGCCGGAACCAATGGTTTGGGAGGAGTTATAGCTTCCTCCGGTCAATGTGATCGTTCCGGTGGGCGTTCCGCTGGCGCCGGAGACCGAGATGGTCACAGTAAGGTTCTGAGCCGTTGTCACCGGATTGGGCGAGACGGAAAGAAAAGATATGGTCGCCGACGCCGAGCCGGATGACGCACCCCAGTAGTTCATCAGTTGCGTGACATCCACGCTGCCCATCCCGGTGGCCAGGTCGTAACCGGAGGTGTTCGTGTTGTAGCCGCTCTCGAAGTAATACCCGGCAGCGTTCTTTTGGCAACTCGCAGTACTACCTTCGGTGCAGGGCACAGAGTTATTGCCCACCTTATTCTGATCATGGAAGATGGAGTTTGAATTAGCGCCGTTGTAGAGGCCATAGAGCACGGTGGCGGGCATCCCCAGCCGACTGCCGGTCTTCTGCTGGACCAACGCCAGAATGCCGGCGAAGACCGGCGAAGCGGTGGAGGTGCCGCCATAACCGTCAAAGTAAAAATAACCGTTCGATTGCGTCTCGCAATCTGAGGTATATTTACCGTTTCTGTCAGCCGTACATACCAGCCATGTTGCAGGCTCGCATCCGTTGCCCGACATAAACGCCACATCGGGCAGATCGCGAGCGTTGTCCGAGGGCACACCCGCGCCTGTCTGCCACGAGGGCTTGGGGTAGACAACGCTGGCGCCGCCGCTGCCGGCCACGATATTGGCGCCGCCCGCGCAATTGCTTGTAGAGGTAGAGGGAACATTCGCGCTTATCAAGGCGTTGGATGTCGTCGAATCGTTCCAGGTTGACTCCGGGATGTACTTCAGGGCCGTCCGGTAAAAGGTCGAAGAACTGCCTTGCGAGGTGCTCGCGTAGGTGGTGAACGAAGTGCCCAACCCATATAAATCTGTTCCGCCCACCGCGATGTTATACGGCGTGGAGGCAAAGCCGCTCACCGCCAACCCACCGGTGGCGTCGGGAACGTTCTTACCGCTATTGGTGCTTGGATAGTCGCAGCCGGCCGAGCCGCTGTCTCCAGCCGAAACGTTCACCGCAATACCCTCCATCGCCGCCTGTGACCACAAACTGTTGAACCATTCATTGGTACCGGAGCCGGAACCGCCCATGTCCGACTCGCAATCGCCGAAGCTCAGGCTGAAGACGCTCACGACGTTGGCGTCGATTGCCGCCTCAATGCCGGTATAGAGGTCCGGGGATGCATAGTAGTAGATCGTCGCTCCCGGAGCCATGCCTCCCGAGAGTTCGGTATCGATATAGGCTTCGTCGGCATCATCCGCGATGTATCCGGAACCTGGGGTGGTAGAACATGAGGCAGAGCTTGTGCAGTAGTTGAGGTTGACAGATGTTGCGCTGCCGAGAAACGTGCTGCGATAGGCTCCTACAATGCTGGCGGAGATAGTTGCATCGCCGCCAAGTCCGATGTTCACGCCCGCGCCGGTATAGCTTGTCCCCGAAGTGAAGTTGGCGTTGAAGGAGTTGGGCGTGTCATAGATGGTGGCCGCATCGCCGGGGACGAGATAGAGGAAGTCGGGACCTGTTTCCGTAAGTTCAGGCGATACACCGTTGGCCGAGAGAGAATTCACAGGCTCCAGCCGCCTGGTCTGAGGGTTGAACTGGCCCGCGCTGCCATGCTGAAAATGCGGACGGGGACGAATGGTGTTCAGGTGTGCGACGCCTTTGACCACGGCGGCGAGCGCCGCGGGAATCTGGGGGTCGGTGGTGTTGGAGGTGAACTGCCGGTCGCCGGCCTGGAAGTTGTGGATGGAGGTATGAAAGGCCTCTTCGACCTGGCTTACCGTCCCGTTGAAAGCGATATTCGTGCGGCCCTTGGAGACCGTTTCCACCTGGAGGCCGTGCGACTCCAGCCATGCGACCAGGGCGGCAATGTCCGAGTCCGCCGGGCCGTAGAGCTGGCCGAACTGCTCTGGAGTGAGCCACTTGTGGTAATTTGGCGAGGATTTGCTCTGCAACTGGGCGAGATAGGAGTCCAGAGCCGCCTGCTGCTCGGCGGAGCGAGAGAGGACCAGGCGCATATGGGTCAGGGGAGTCGAGGGCGCGGCTTCGCCCTGGTCGAACTCCGCCCGCGCCAGGCGCGGCAAGTTGCCTTTCAGCGTTGCCAGCGACAGCTCATTTACATCCGTGGTAATCCGCGGTGCAATGGAGGAATTCTGGGCTGGCAGGGCCGCAGAGCAGAGCAAAGCGCCGGCCAATACGGATAAGACATTGAGGGGAAATGCCTTCATCAAGCGCATATAGGTATTACCTGGACCCTTCCTTCGGAGGAAACCCCCGACCAAAGAATAAGTTGCGGCAACCATCAAATCATACAGTTCATTCTAGATTCGCCGCGTTCCATTCAGGATATCGATGTGCAAACCGTAATGATCGATTGTGCAACATTGCGAGGGAGCCGGGAGCTTCTTTTCGCTCATTATCCGGCTGGAATCTTATCAAATGGGGAAAATTCCGGAGGTTGTTCCCGTCCGGGCGACGGAGATTGGCCCGCCCATGCGTGAAGAAACCTCCGATCAAAACAGAATCCAAGCCAGACATTCCCGCAGGGGCTAAAGCCCATCATTTGTATTGTTGTGCTTGCGGCACGACTGAAC
>CAWDQS010000033.1:0-9290 GCA_963804295.1 uncultured Acidobacteriaceae bacterium | reverse complement strand
CCGCTCTCCCCATTCGATTCCATCAGAAACTTCTGCCCGTGGCACCGGCCGCAGGTGGCGGGAATGTTGTCATGATTGACCGGCGACTTGGGATCAGTGGCGGACAGAATCTCGTGCGCGCCTCCGTGGCAGTCTTCGCAGTTTGCCGCTTGGCCCGCACCCGGCTTCGCCTTGGAGTGCAAGCTGTGTGCGTAGGCTTGCTGGGCTTCGGCATGGCATTCTGCGCAGGTAACCTTTTTGGGCGTAGTTTCATGTGCCAGTCCCTTCACATCCTTGTGGCAATCCACGCAGGCGAAGATTCCGCCGTGAATGGATTGCTTCATCTTGCTTTCGTCCACGTACAGACTGACCTGCTTGCCGTTCACCTCAGTGGTCAAGGTCGGGTCGGAGTGGCAGGCAAGACAGTCCTTGTCTTTGGGCTTTTGCTCGGCGCGAGCCGCGTAGGCGCAAAGAATCAATGACAAAGCAAGCGTTTGGACGAGGATTTTTCTGGACGTGTTCACGCCTCTGAGGAGACGCTTCGGCGATAAAACTAGCAGTGATTTGAATCACAACGGCAAAGGCCGGCAAAGCCGGAGGCGGTTGCAGCACCTTAGGCTCCCTGGAGCAGGAAAATCGCTCCAGACAAGGAAAGTGTAGCCCTGGGTCGAGATTCATTGAGAGACCAAGCATTGAATATGATTCACTGAGCTGCGAGTTGTTGCGCGGGAATCTTTGGACGAATGGCCCGGCGGTGAATCTGCAACACTCGTTTTTATTCTTCCGGTAAAATGTTTAAGTCGAGGTGGTGTTACATATGGTGGAAGCGAAAGCGAAACCAAGGACGAGGGTGAGTACGAAAACAAAACCGAAGCAGAAGGAAAGTGAAATCGAGACCAGCGATGACCGGCCTGATTGGAGAGATTTTATCGAGCATGTGATTGGAAGGCTTCTGAGCGCGTCAGTGCTTGTTTATGTTTTATCGCTTGCCTTCTTCCCCGCGCGCTCCTTGTTTATAACCGTCCCGATTGGGATAACGTATACGGCCGTAGCGGTCATAGCAGTTAGGAGAATGTCGAGGAACAGCAAGAGCCGGGTGAGGAAGGGCAAACGATACAAGTTCATGGACATCAATCATCTGAGCGGATGGGTCATGGTGTTTGGGCTTTTGGCGATGCTTGGGGGTTTTCTGCTTCTACTCGATCTTTGGATATCCAGCAACCTGATGCATTACTGGTACCTGACCGTTTTATCCGTCATGTTGATGTTATTTAGCGTAATCTTCCTGCCGGATGGGATTGACGACACAAGCGTATCTTCCTGAGGCACCCACAGGCGGTCAGGCCGACAGTTTGTTCAGCAGATCGATCTTCACATCTCCATCGGGGAATACAGCGCGAATCTCCAGCGCGCCGCCCATCGCTTCCACGTAGCTGCGCAGGGTGCTGAGGTACATGTCAGTGCGCTTTTCCAGTTTGGAGATGTTACCCTGATCCATCTCCAGCACCTCGGCTAGACGAGTCTGCGTCATTTCGCGGGCGTTGCGAAGCTGGTGCAGTGGCATCTTGGCAAGCTCCTCTTTGGCTCGAGGAATATTCCGTGCCCGGCGTTCCGGAGACATCTTTGCTCGCAATTCATCAAAATTCCGGGCCATACCGTTACTCCTCTCCTATTTCATGTAGATGCTGTGCGTAGTATGTAGTTAATTACATATATTGTCAAGGGAATAATCCGGGATCGAAACATCCGGCGCTTCGAGCGCCTGCCCCACCCCATTTATTGAACCACCCACAATTACTGCCTGAACAAATACCGAGAGGCGGATTGACCGCTCCCAAGAGCTTGCTCCTGCTTGAACAAGGCGATTTCACGGAGATGGTATTGAAAATAATAGATACTGAAAAACAGTGTCATCCATACCCCAAGTGATAGACCAATTGGTTCGTCTTCGTTGTAATGTTTCAAAAGGTCTCGCCGCATACTGAAAGCTGCGATGATCCACACAATTACTCCTGAAAGTCCTGACCACTCGCTCAGATTTTGCAAGGGCACTAAATACTGAAATACGAGCTGGACAATAGCCAGCAAAGCAGCGATTCCAAAGAGCACTAACGTCATGCATTTCGAACTCACTTTTTGCAGCCAATAGGAGACAAATACTGCCCACAAAGAAGCAAATACTCCAACGGTCACTATGCTTAAAATAAGAAGGACTGCCCAGTGCATTTTCGGAGGGGGCGGAGTTGCTGCATTATTCGCATGTAGATCACTCATTTAAATTCAACCTTTTTTTCAGGGATGGCACGTTCCGTAGGTTACCATCTCTACCCATGCCGACACTTTGACTCCTTTGATCTTGTCGTCAATGGATACTGAACTCACATTGCCACCCGAATGACCAATGCTGCACTGCCGCTCAGCCCCCAAAATACGCGCTCAGCGTCAACACCAGGAGCAGCAGGCCGATGAAGATGGCCGTGTAACCCACCGCTTTGGAGAAATTGAGCAGCCAGACCGGCGGCTTGACTCCCAACCTCGACTCTAGCTTGCCCTCGGCGGCAACCCGCTGATACTCCTCCGGGCGCTTGGTCTTGAACTCTTCCTCGCTCTCCACACCGGTAAAAATCACCATGTCCATGGGAAAGCTGTCGGGGCGCAGATGGGTGTTGACGAAGTGGATGGAAAAGATAAACAGAATGGCCAGCAACCCTTCCTCGCTGTGAATCACCAGCACGGCATTCAGCGCCCATCCGGGCAGGAAATGGGCGAAGAAGGGGGCAAACCACATGGCATAGCCCGAAAAGCCGATGACAATCATGCCCCAAAAGACCGCCCAGTAATCGAACTTCTCCCAATAAGCGTAGCGCTCAAACTGCGGTTTAGGCCCCAGTCCCAGAAACCAGCGAATGTGTCCGAAGAGGTCCTTCACATCCTTCCAGTTGGCCACCATGGAGGTGTTTCCCCAGAAGATTCCCTTTTCGCGATGGACCAGCCCCCGGGTGAAGACTTCTTTCACATGGATGAGAAAGGCCACTGTCAGAACTACAGCAAAGAATTTATGAAAGAAGATGATGGTCCCGAATCCTCCCACGCCGCTGGCAAATCTCCTCGCCCAGAAGCTCTCGCTGAAGCGCATGGGCAGCCCGGTGGCCGCCAATCCCAGGAAGGTGGTGAACAGAACGGCATGCATGTATCTCTGCGCGCGCGTGAAGCGCATGAAAAACCGCTCACCCGCTTGGCTCGGCGCTTTGCTTGCATCTTGTTGCAAATCAGCCATTCTTGCCTCCCTTTGCCGGCCGCGTTTTAATCTGCTGGTATCGCGAGCGGACCAGCCACAGTATGGTGTGAATCGCGAAGAATGCCAGCACGCTAGCCAACAGCAGATTCATGAACAAGCGGATAAAGTAGAGGGCCGGATTCAGCTTGCGATTGTGCGCGTTTGCATGAGGCTGATACTGCACGAAGCTGGCGTTGGCGCCCGCGTGGCACTTGCCGCAGGTGGCCACAAGGTTGGCCGGAGCAATCGGTGAGCGTGGATCGGATGCGGGCAAAACATCATGCGCTCCGTGGCAATCCCAGCAGCGCGCTGTCTCCACGTAGCCGCCCAGCGAGCCCAGTTGCGAGTGGAAGGTATCCCGGTAAGTTGACAGCTTGTCCTTGTGGCACGAACCGCAGATAGGTGTGGACTGCATGCGGAAGGTAGCTTCGGTTGGCTGCAAGATAGCGTGCGCAGTGTGGCAGTCCGAGCAGACCGGCGCATGAAGATCACCAGCCGCGACTGCCTTGCCATGCACCCCGCCCGCATAATTGGCGGCAATCCCCGCATGGCATTGTCCGCATGTCTTGGGAATATTCGTTTTGTAGGTGGGACTCTGTGGATCGGTGTGGCTAAGGATGTGATGCGACCCGTGGCAGCTTTGACAGTTGGCCGCCACCAGCAACCCCTCCTTGCTGAGTGCGAACCCGTGGATTGAATCGATGTATTGCGGGTAGACGTTGGGCAGTCCATGCTGTTTGGCCATCGCATCATTGCCGTGGCAGGCTCCGCAGGTACGCGGAATGTTGAGCGGATAGACCGCCGACCGGGGGTCATTCTTGGGAAAGATGGCGTGTGCGTCCCCGTGGCAACTGGTGCAGGGATGCTCGGCCCGGTTGGCATGCACGCTTCCTACCAGCCCCTCAGCCTCGCCAGCGTGGCAACTCTCGCACTTGACCGGCGTCACATGATCCGGATGGGGATAATCCTTGATGGTTGTGTGGCAATCGCCACACTTCATGCTGCCGTGCAGGCTGGCGCCGAAGACGCCGGCATCCACGCCTACACTATGCCCTGCAGCGTCCTGCAGGCTCTTGTCGCCGTGGCAGGCGAGGCAATCCGTCTGCGCTTGTGCGACGCGCGGCGCCGTCAATGCCAGAAGCGCCCCCAGGGCGAGCGCTATGGAAGAAGCAGTCTTCATCTCGGCTCCGATCGACTCATTTCGCTATCAGCCCTTACGCTTGCAAGCCAGCCTCCGGCACAGGCGCGAAAGAGAACGGACTGTGGCCCACTTCTCCTGGTATACGCCTTGTGGCCAGAGATTGCCTAGGCGCGCTGCTATTTCTGTAACGAGCGAATGTACGCGATCACATCCTTGATCTGCTGGTCGGTCAAAATGCCGTTGTAACCCTTCATCGTGCCTTTGCCGTTCTTTGTCGAAGCGAAGAATTGGGCATCGGGGGCCTTAAGCATAGCCGGGTCCTTGAACGACAGAACCTTCTTCATCTTCGCTATCGGCGTGGTGGCCAGCCCATCTGCGCCGTGACACATTGCGCACTTGGCCTTGTAGGTGTCTGCACCAGGCGCCTGTGCAAAGGCAGGCACCGCAATAAGCGCGGCCAGAAGGATCACGGCAGCCGCTTTGATTCCATGTGTCATATTCTTGCTCCTATGCCGGTATTCTGTGGTTTCCCGGTCAAGTACCTGTCATATAGTCAGTGTTGAGTGGTCGGAAGTGATGCCTGTCACACATCGATAAACTCGTTTCCGCATATACGGCGATCCACCCGCGCTATCTCCATAATGGATTCGCAGCTTACGCAATTATCTACAACCTGAGGCGGGCGTGCCAAAGTGATACAGGTCACTTGCTGCAATGCGTCCGATCAGGCACAATAAGGCCTTTACTCGAGGAACAAATTATGGGCTCGGTTGCGGTATTCGATTCAAAAATCATGCTTACACTTCCTGGGGACGCGGTACGGCAAATTCAGTGGCGCTTTACTGACCGTTTTGATTTGCAGATGCTGGTTCAGTCGGCGCGCGGCGTGGCGCGGGGAACGGTAGCGCAGTTGGTCGCGGCCGGCGAGCGCAATACTCACGAATGGACGCCGGGCAAGGCCAGCATGATGGAGGCCTTTGACCGCGCCGGCGTTACCGCAGCCTTCATGGAGCCGGAAGAGGGCGGCTTCATCGTCGGGCCCAAGAACCTGGCCCTGGCGCTGGCGGCATTCGAGTTGGCCTGGGTAGACGGCGGCGCTGCCACGGCCAGCCTGGCCGGCTTCCTGGCTCTCTCGCCCATTCACGAGCGCGGCACGCCGGAGCAGATCAACCGTTACAAGAGCCTGGCCGCGCCTCCGCAGCCGGGCGAGGACCGCATCCCCTGGCGCGGCGCATTTGTATTGACGGAGCCGATTCCCTACGTGGGCGTCGATGCCAGTATGTTGAGCGGCAAGCTGCGCGTGGCCGAGTGGAAGGAGGGCGAAGAACCCTGGCTGCAAGTAGACAAGCGCGGCCGCTTCATCACCAACATTGCCTTTGCAAATTTCGTCACCGCCGCTGTAATCTCCGACGATCCGCGCATCAAGGGCAGTTGTATGGTGATTCTGGAAGAGACCGACGAGGGCATCTTCGACCACGGTACACCTACCAAGAAGCTGGTTCACCAGCTCTCCTCCACCGGCGATCCAATCTTCAACATGAAGATTCCGGCCAGCCGCATCGTGGGCGGATACACGGTCAAGGACGGCATCATCGTCCCCAATTACAACCATGGAGAAGTAATCGAGGCGGTCTTCAAGCGTACCCGCGTGCCGGTGGGCATCATGTCAGCGGCCAAACTGCTCTCGGCCGTCGAGCCGGTGATCCGTTATCAGCGCGGGCGCTTCCGCGGAGCCGATGGGACAACCCCCGGCTCGGTGCGCTACGAGCAGGGCATCCAGCAGCGCGAGGACGCATTGCACCGGCTGGTAGATGTTTGGGCCACCGGCGAAGCGGCTACCTCTCTGGGCTTTGCCACTGCGCGCCTCTTCGACGAGCTGGATCCTATTGAAAAGCAGAAGTCTGCCATCCTGAAAGAGCGCGGCATTCAGGGAGGGCGCGCTGAGTTCAAAGCACTGCGGGAGTGCGAGCAGGCCGCCATCGAGCTGGCGACTCTTATCGCACTGGGATCGGATTCGCCGCGCCGACAGGAGCTGGAGGCCGATCCACTGGTGAACTACGTTCTCAAGGACGCCGAGGCTAACGTGCTCTGCCCGGCCACCAAGCTATGGAACACCGGTCACGGCGCCAACTTATTGCGCGAGGCCGTTAGCCTCATGGGCGGCTACGGCATCACCGAGGACTGCCCCGGCTTCCTGGGCAACAAGTGGATGGACGCGCAACTGGAGGCTACTTACGAAGGCCCTGAAGCCGTGCAGCGCCGTCAGTTGACCATCACCATGACCTCGGAAGTCTTCCTCGCCCAATTCCGCGCCTGGACCGCTGAGATGCGGCGCATCGCCTCCTCGCGGCCAAGCACCGGCGCATGTACTTTGGCCTCGGCCATGCAGATGTGGCTCTGGACCTTGAACCACCTGCAAAAGGCCACCGACCCCAGCGGCGGCAAGCTCTATCACGGACAGCGCCAGGGCGTGACCTTTCCCCTGGCTGATGCGCTCTGCTGGCTGGTCGCTTCGCGCGCGCAGATTCTCGACGTGCTAGAACTCGAAGCCCGCGGCCCCGACGATCCCGTCGCCTCCGAAGGCCTGCAAGGCACCGTCCAGTTCCTCAGCGACCTATGCCACACGCAGGCAGCGCAGGCCGCCGGCGAGGTCTCACGCATCTGCGCCGAGCTGGTCTTCGGCTATAACTGCCATCCCTCCTGGGACGAGGAAGAGCACCGCAGTTGCTTCCTGGAAAGCGAACTGGAAGATCTCGAAGGGACGATGCCGGGCATCAGCGCCATGGCCTTTGATGTGCTGGGGGCCGACGGCACACATCCACAGAAGGCCGGCCCCTGCGCCGGTTGCGCCGGCTCTGCCGACTTTCTGCGTCTTCAAACCAAATTGACCGCCTGCCTGACCGGCTCGCGCCTGGCCAAGGACCGCGCCGCGGAAACCGTCAGCAAGGTCATGATTCCCGAGGCGTTGGATTACCCCGCATGAGTGAAGTAGATAAGCCGAGAATTCCGGAGATCGACCGTCCATCCATGGAAGTGGACATCGCCTGCGTCGGCTTCGGTCCGGCCACGGGCGGCTTTCTGACTACGCTCACCAAGGCCTGGAACGAAAACCCCGCCGATCCCGCCTTCGAGAGCCGCGTCACGCCGGGAATGCCGCTGCAAGTCCTCTGCTACGAGCGGGCTGATGATATAAGCTCCGGCGTCAGCGGAGTAGTCACGCGCGGCCAGGCGATTCGCGCCAGCTTCCCTGCCCTCCATCCAGACGATATTCCCATGGCCGTCCCCGTCACCAGCGAACGCGTGATGTACCTGCTGGACCCTATCGGAGCCAGCAGGCGCTCCACTGTTTTGCGCCTCGCAGATTTTTTTCTTCGCATTGGAGGCAATCTGGTAGGTGTAAGAGATTATGCCTTCACCCTCCCCTGGACTCCGGCCTTCCTCAACAAGCACGGCGGCCTGGTGCTGGGCATCGGCCAGTTCAATCAGTGGGTGGGCTCGAAACTGATGGCGTCGGGCTTGGTTCAAATCTGGCCCGGCACTCCTGTCAATGCGCCGCTCTTCTCTGGCAAGAAAGTTGAGGGAGTCCGTCTCGCCGATCAGGGCGTGGACAAATCCGGCGTACCAACCGATGGCTACATGGCGGGAATGGACGTTCGCGCCTCGCTCACAGTCGTCGGTGACGGCCCCGTTGGCGCTGTCGGCCAGGCCATCGACAACAAGCTCGGTCTGCCTCCCGGTCACTCCCGCCGCGAGTGGGCACTGGGTATGAAGTTTGTGATTGAACTACCGGAAGACTCGCCACTCAAGCCCGGAACCGTCTGGCACAGCTTTGGTTTTCCGGAGCCGGAAATCTTCGGCTTCCTATACGTTCATCCGGAGCGGCTGGTCTCGGTGGGCATCTTCGTTCCCTCGTGGATGCACGACCCCTCGCGCACCGCCTATCGCTATCTCCAGCATTACATCCAGCACCCCGCGTTGTGGAAGGTTCTTAAGGACGGAACGCTGCGTTCCTGGGGCGCGAAATCATTGGAAGAATCGGGCCGCCATGGTGAGCCGTATCTATGCGGCGACGGCTACGCGCGCATCGGCGAAGGCTCCGGCAGCACGAATATGCTCACCGGCTCCGGCGTGGACGAGGCTTGGGCCACTGGCGCGCAACTGGGCGATGCGGTCATCGAGCTGCTGCGCGCAGGACTGCCCTTCACGCAGGATAATCTCGCCGCCACCTACGAAAAACGCCGCCGCGCAAGTTGGGTCGAGCGCGGCGCAAATGAGGCCGAGAACGCACGGAACGGCTTCCAGGGCGGCATCGTCAAAGGCATGATCGGCATGGCGCTGGCGGGCCTCACCGGCGGGCGTCTCTCACTCAAGGCGCACATTCCTCCGGCACACAAGCAGATTCACCCCTTCGCACCACAGTCCGCTGATGGACTCAAACTCAAGGACGCAGCAAATCTGGCCATTGCCGATGGCCGCTCCCTCCATGACGCGCTGCTCACCACACGCGGCTGGCGGGAGATTCCGCTTGATGGGCGCCTACTGATCACGCAGCAGGACGCGCTGCTGATGGGCGGCAAGGTGCAGGCGATGCCCGGTTTTGCCGATCACGTCGTCTTCAGCAAACCGGAGCTCTGCATCGCGTGCGGCGAAAAGACTTGCGTAGCCATGTGCTCCGGCCAGGCCCTCACGCAGTGCGAGGACGGCGTGCCCGCCTTCGAGCGCGAAAAATGCATCCACTGCGGCGCCTGCCTTTGGAACTGCGCCCAATCCCCCGACGGCGAGCACTCCAACATCGAGTTCCGCGCCGGCGCGGGCGGCCTGCACTCGGCGGAAAACTGAGCCTTCCATTCGATCTGTAGTGATCATTGAGGCTTTGAAAGGGCACGACTTCAC
>CAWDQS010000032.1:0-8414 GCA_963804295.1 uncultured Acidobacteriaceae bacterium | reverse complement strand
CATCACAGCCCTGGTCAGATCTCGCGGCAGGCGATCTTCCAACTGAGCAAGCATTTTCATCTCGTGATAAGACTCTGTCTCGCAATGATGCTCGCCCAAGGTCATTAAAATATGTTGCTGTTTATCGTCTTTGGGGATGAGATTCAACAACAATACGGCCGCATCCTGCCGCTGGGGAGCCAATTCGAACAGCTTTGCCGCGTAGACAAGCTGCGCGCGGTAGCTCTCTCCCGCGTTTAACTTGTGGGAGGACAACTCCGCTGTCGAGATGGCGCGCGCCATCCTCGCAATCGCGTCGATCTCGCCGCAGTTCGGCTTCTGCGCGGACAATACCTTGCAGGACGCTAACAGGAATGTCAGTACAACAACACTGGTTGCGATTTCGTGCGTTTTGATCATGACTCTCCCGGGAGTTGCCCACATTCAATAGAGATTACATCCGATTCTATCTCCTCTAGCAAAGCTCGGTCTCAGTGCAGATGCATCCGCCAGGCGGTGTAGCTTAGGATTTCGTGGGCAATGCGCTGGAACTTCAGCCATGTGATTCCAGTTTCGCCTGCCACTGCGACATAGGGCCTTGGCGAGGTAAGCGCATCGAGGCCCTCGGCGGCGCAGATTTCATGGATGCGGAACATATGCGTTCCGTCGCTGACGATGACCAGCCGGTGCAAGCCGTTGGCGCGGGCAATCACGCTGACGCGAAGGGCCGATTCCTCGGTGCTGCGGCTCTCGGTTTCGGCGATGATGGCGCTCTCGGGGACGCCCATGCCCATCAGGTACTCGCGGCCCACGGCGCCTTCGTTGTACTGGTCGCCGCCGTTTCCGCCCAGAGTAATGAGTAGCGGAGCAATGCCGTGATGGAAGAGCGAGAGGCCGTGGTCCAGGCGGGCGCGGTAGACCGGGGAGGGCCGTCCGTCGTACTCTGCCGCACCGAAGACGACAATGGCGTCCGCGATGACAGCCTGGGCAGATTGTTCCGCCAGGGCAACTTGGGCAACCTGATCGAGAACTGCATAGCGCTCAATCTGCACGTAGACCCAGCGACACCATCCCAGAGCCGCCACGGCCAGCGCCAGCAGCATAAACAGCGCGGCGCGCAGTATCCATTTACAGCGTTTTAGCTCGGGGTGTCGCTTCATGGAGAACCTTCGGATCAGTGGCCAGTGATCAGTGGTCAGTGGTCAGTTTTCCGCCGTCAATGATCTGTGCGCAGATTCAGTGTTCAGAAACCAGTTTATCCGCGTTCCACGATGCTTGCCCGATAGCTTGAAGGTTCGTGCCTATTTAACTGACCACTGTTCACTGATCACTGTTATCTCTGCAATACTGCGACAATCTCATTCGTGGGTATGACGCCCTCGCGGAGAATCTCCCAACGACCGTCGCCTAGGGTGAGATCGACGATGGTAGTGGGCTGCGCTTGTCCAGTGGAACCGCCGTCAACAATAAGCGGAATTTGGTCGCCGAGCTGGTCGCGAACACATTCAGCATTGCTGCACTCGGAGGCCCCACGCAAATTGGCCGAGGTGGCGGCGATGGGCAGGCCGAAGCGCTCCACGATGGCGCGGGGAATGGCGGCGGCGGGCACCCGCAGGGCCATGTTGCCGGTGTTCGCTGTTGAACGCAGGGGCAGTTTGCCGCCGGCCCTTACAATGATGGTGAGCGGGCCGGGCCAGAAGCGCTCCGCCAGCTTGTCCAGCAAGGGATCGGTGTCGCGTGCCAGTTCATAGGCCTGAGCCAGAGAGGCAATCAACAGGGATAAGGGCTTGTTCTTTTGGCGGGTCTTGATCTTGTAAATTTGCTCGACCGCATGAAGATTCACCGGATCAACGGCCAGGCCGTAGAAGGTATCCGTCGGCAGGGCAATAACATTACCCTTGCGCAGACAGGAGACGATATAGTCGATCCGGTCAAGCTGGGGTTCATCGGAATGGACGCACAACATCTCCGCGGACAAGGGGGACTACCTCAGTTTCAGATTTGAGGACGGGGCCGTGACGATAATTATCATAGCACCACTGTTGGTGCAAGCCGCATTTTGACAGGCAGGAATAAGGCGATGTTCCCCATTCTGCCCGGTTTGCCATTTGAACGATCCTGATTGTCCGCGCAGGAATGTTTCTCATCGCCAGGCTCAATTATGGCCTTGGTCCATTTCCAGGCGCTACAATCTCTGTAATCCAAATTCATCCCTGGAGCGCACGCGAATGAAACCGCAGTGGAAGATAGCGGTAACGATACTCTGCCTGGCCGCGATCTGCGGCGCAGCATTCTGGTGGCTGGCACACAAAAAAGCGCAAGAACAAAAGCTGGCCGCGCAGGTAAAAGCTACTCGCGCGCTCGCGGAGCAAGGCGATGCGCAGGCTCAATATCGTCTCGGATATATATATCGTCATGGTCAAGGAGTGCCGCTGAACAACGATGAGGCTTTTCGCTGGTATCGCAAAGCCGCCGACCAGGGCTATGCTGACGCCGAGTATGGCGTCGAATATATGTATTTCTACGGCTTGGGTGTACAGCAGGATTACAGCGAAGCTGCCCACTGGTGCCGCAAGGCAGCAGATCAAGGGTATGCAAGGGCTCAAGAAAGTCTAGGCAGGAAATATCTTCATGGATATGGAGTGACAAAAGACGATACTCAGGCTGCCTTCTGGTACCGCAAAGCAGCCGATCAAGGCTATGCAGAGGCCGAATACGAACTTGGTTATATGTATTCCCAAGGCAGAGGAGTTCCAAAGGATAAAGACGAGGCCAACCGCTGGTACCGCAAAGCCGCTGACCATGGAGATGAATATGCTCAGCGCGCGCTGGGTTTGCGCAGACCGCCTATGGCAACATGGACCAAACTCATACTACTGGTTTATTTGCTCGGGGGATTACTTCTTTCGTCAAGCATTCTGTCTTGGCGCAAGAACAACCGGGATCGAAGACTGTCAAGATCAACCTGGACTGGATTACTCGTTCTTTTGTATGCCGGAATAGATTGGTTCCAATATTCACCTTATTGCCTCTTTCCCTCTATATTTGCCGTATATGCGTACAGATCCGTTGTATCTTTCTTGAGTGGAATCATCATAACGCTTCTGTTATTACTCGTATGTTCCTTACGGATCAAGCTGATGCTGGCGTTTTCCGGCATACTCTTTCTTGTGCTCAACCTCGGGCTTTGTGTCATCGCTCACTTTAATCTGCGATTTCTTGCCAGCGAGGGTCCTAAGTTGCTGTACACCAATGCATGTCCATTCGGCATCGCAATCTCAGCGATGATTCTTCACCTATACACGCGCAAGAAAGCGGAAGTCTGCGCGAACGATGATGCAATCGAAAGCGACGAGGATGCGAAGTCGATATAGAATCGACCTAGGTTCGCCCACTATGCGTTTTCGCGTTGTACAGAGTAAACAGAATTCGCGCCTGAAGGATTTGCGCCGCGCGCTGGCTCAACCCGGCCGCGATGGGAGCAGTTTGGCGGGAATTGAAGGGCCGAACCTGTTGGAGGAGGCTATGCGCGCCGGTCTGCGTATTTCCTGTGTATTTGTGGCGCAGGGCGCGGAGCATCTGCTGGAAGGGCTTGCGCTGCCTGCGGAGACCGAGGTTCTACTGCTGCCCAGGGAACTGCTGGACTCGGCGCTGGCCACGGAGACGCCCCAGCCGGTTGCTGCCCTGGTTGAGCCGCTGGAATGGAGTTGGGATGACGTGCTGGGCAACAGGGAAAAGGCTGCTCCGCCGCAGGGGAATGCAAAACCACTGATTGTTGTGCTGGCCGGATTGCAGAACCCCGGCAACCTGGGTACGATTCTGCGCTCGGCGGAGGCCTTCGGCGCCACGGGCGTTCTCAGCCTTCCGGGAACGGTGAGCGAGTGGAATCCCAAGGCGGTGCGCGCCTCGGTGGGCAGCGTCTTCCGGCTGCCGTTGATTTCGGTGAGCGAGAAAGATTGCTTTGCGCGCTTGCGGAAAGCTGGCGTGAAGATTTGGACGACGGCTGTTCATGGAGCCGAAGCGGCGGACGGCATCGATCTGATTGGAGCGGTGGCGCTGGTGATCGGTAATGAAGGCAACGGCGTGCCGCAGGAGCTTGCCGCACAGGCCGATGGCGCGGTGACGATTCCCTGCCCCGGCCCGGTGGAGAGCCTGAACGCGGCAGCGGCGGCGAGTGTGCTGCTCTATGAGGCTTCGCGGCAGAGAAGGAGTGCGCGATGAGTCTCTTTGACAATGAGCTTGATTCCACGATGCACTCCTCCAAAGGCCCGCTCCATGCAATGGCTCCGCTGGCCGAGCGGATGAGGCCGCGCTCGCTGGAAGAGTTCAGCGGGCAGGAACACTTGGTGGGCGTCGGCAAGCCATTGCGTGTCCAGATTGAGCACGACGGACTCGATTCGTCGGGGTCCGGGTCGATGATTCTCTGGGGTCCGCCGGGAGTGGGAAAAACCACACTGGCCAAGATCATCGCCGAGACCACCAAGGCCACCTTCATCGAGTTCTCCGCGGTGATGAGCGGCATCAAGGAGATCAAGCAGGTGATGGCAGCTGCGGCGCAGGCCTCGCAGATGCACTCGCGGACGATTCTCTTCATCGATGAGATTCACCGCTTCAACAAGGCGCAACAGGACGCTTTTCTGCCCTACGTGGAACGCGGGGCGATACGGCTGATTGGCGCGACGACTGAGAATCCTTCTTTTGAAATTATTTCGGCGCTGCTCTCACGCTGCCGCGTCTATGTGCTGGAGCCGCTCAGCGAGGGGCAGATCACGGCGCTGCTCAGGCGCGCTCTCGAAGACAAAGAACGCGGCCTGGGAGCGATGGGACTGACCGCCGACGACGATGCGCTGGAACTGATTGCCGGCTACTCCAGCGGGGACTGCCGCAACGCATACAACACTCTCGAAGTGGCGGCGCAACTGGCGCTGGAGCCGAATCGCGCAACGGTCAAACACATCGACAAACAACTTGCCGGCGAAGCCGTGCAGCAGCGCGTGCTGATGTACGACAAATCCGGCGAGGAGCACTACAACCTGATCTCCGCGCTGCACAAGAGCGTGCGCAACAGCGACCCGGACGCCGCGCTTTACTGGCTGGCGCGCATGTTCGCCGGCGGCGAGGACCCGCTCTACCTAGCCCGCCGCATCGTGCGCATGGCCGTCGAGGACATCGGCTTGGCCGCTCCCGAGGCGCTGAACTTGACGCTCTCCGCCAAGGAGGCGGTTGATTTTCTCGGCTCGCCGGAGGGCGATCTTGCTCTGGCAGAGGCGGTGGTCTATCTATGCCTCGCGCCCAAGTCGAACTCGGTGTACACGGCCTTCGGCGCAGTGCAGAAGGAGGTCGAAGAGACTCGCCAGGAGCCGGTCCCACTGCATCTGCGCAACGCACCGACCAAGCTGATGAAAGAACTGGACTACGGCAAGGGCTACCGCTACGCGCACAACGAAGAGGGCAAGGTGGCCGACATGGATTGCCTGCCTGAATCGCTCAAGGGCCGCAGCTATTACCACCCCACGCAGGAGGGCCGGGAAAAGCTGCTGGCCCAGCGTATGGATGAGATCAGACGAATTCGCGCCGCAAAACATGGCGCATGATATCTTGACATCGGAGACTTGTTGATGAAGTTTATCTTTTCGCTGTTCATCGTCCTTGCTATTCAGTTACCCCAGCAGTCCGGCGATTCCGCTGCGAAGACCGCAACGGAACAGGCGTTTTATGTTGCCGGTTACCAGGTACGCACCAACAACGCCAACGAAATGAGTGGCCACGGCGAAATCGGCAAGTTGTGGCAGCGGTTTTTTCAGGAGAATCTGGGCTCACAGATACCCGATCGCACAGATGCTCGATTGATCGTGGTGTATTCCGACTATGCCAGCGATGAAAAGGGTGACTACAGTTATCTGCTTGGCGCGCCAATTTCCTCAGTTGATCATCTGCCCGCTGGCATGACATTCAAGAAGATTGTCCCAGGGACCTATGCCGTACTGACCACTGAGCGGGGACCGGTGGTTGAGGTGCTTCAGGCCGAGTGGCGGAAGATATGGAACATGCAGCCCGCCCAACTCGGCGGCAAGCGTGCATTCCTCACTGACTATGAGGTCTATGACGAGCGCAGCTCCAACCCGCAGGATGCCCAGGTCGAAATACACATCGGACTGGCCCCTGAATCCCATTGAATCAATCCCCGTTCAATGTACAGTCTTCGGCAGCTTAACCAGAGCGTCGGTGACAATCCCTGGTGTTAGCACCTCCGGCAGGAGCCGTGGGCTCGTTTCACCCGGAGCATAGAGCGCATAAGCCGGAACGCCGCTTCGGCCCAGAGCGGTCAAGGCTTGGGTGATGGCTTCGTCGTGGCGGGTCCAGTCGGCGCGGAGCAGAGCAACATTGGCGGATTGGAAGGCCTGTTGCACTTGCGGCTGGTTGAGAGCGACACGTTCGTTCACCTGGCAGCTCAGGCACCAGCTTGCGGTGAAGTCCACGAAGACCGGGCGGCCCTGGGCTTGGTAGCGGCTGACGGCTTCGGCGGACCATGGTTGCCATTGCCCCAGTCTTGCCTCTGGCGGAGAAAGTGTCTCCGAGGCCACAACAAGTTCTCTCGAAGCAAAGACAGCCAATGCAACGACCCCCAGCAGAATGAGCGCCGCGACCACCGTCGCCCAGCGCTTGACCGGCCAGCGGCCCAGGAACCATCCAGCGATGGCCAGCAGCAGGAAGCTGGCCAGCAGCGCAGCCAGTACACCGGCTCCGTAAGCTGAGGCGAGCACCCAGGCCAGCCAGATCACTGTGGCGAAGATGGGCACAGCGACAGCTTGGCGCAGCACCTCCATCCATGCGCCGGGCTTGGGCAGCAGGCGCGTCCAGGCCGGTTGCAGGGTGAGCGCGACGTAGGGTGCGGCGAGGCCGAGAGCCAGCGCCGTGAAGACGGCAAAAGTGACTGCGGCAGATGCGCTGAGAGCGTAGCCGATGGCCGCTCCCATGAAGGGCGCGGTGCAGGGCGTAGCCACGACGACCGCCAGCACTCCTGTGAAGAAGCTGCCCGTGTAGCCTTGCTTCGCCGCAAGCGAGCCGCCCGCCGAGGTCAGCGTGAGGCCTATTTCGAATTGCCCGGCTAGCGAGAGACCGAGGAAGAAGAGCAGTCCGGCCATCAGCGCCAGAAATACCGGCGACTGGAACTGGAATCCCCAACCTAAAGTCGCTCCCGCCGCGCGCAAGCCTAGCAGCACGGCGACGAGCGCCCAGAAGGAGACGAGAATGCCGGATGCGTAGACGAGGCCATGGGCACGCAGTTTGTGTTTTTCCTCGTTGCCGGAGTTGACTAGCGCGAGGCCCTTCAAGAAGAGCACCGGAAAGACACAGGGCATGAGGTTGAGCAGCAGTCCGCCGAGAAAGGCGAGGGCGGAGGTACGCAACAGCGACAGCCAGGCGAACGACGAAGGCATTGGAGCTGCGACCGCTCCCGGCAACGCCACAATTTCGTACGCACGTCCGCCGGAGAGTTCCAGAACACCCCTCAGTTGCGTGGGATTTGCGGAAAGATTCGCGTCTTTCTTCAGGTCAAGAATCAGGCCTGCCGCTGTAGGCGTGAACTTTTGCGGTGCGGGATTGTCGAGAATGTCCTGGTCTTCTGGAAAAAACGTAGCCTCGATTTCCTTCTGGCCGGTTTCGATGGCGAGGCGGAAGCCTGTTGGCGAGGGCTGGAAGATGGCCTTGGCGCTGGCTGGAAGTGGTTTTGGAATCGCGGGCAGGGACTTGGAATTGTCTCCCTCAAAAAATCGCTGGGAAAGCGAAATGTCTTTAGGTGTCAGGATTTCGTATAGGCCTACATACACATTCTTCTGCACTTCGAACTCAGCTTTGCCGGGGATGCATCGTTCACGGCAAACCAGCCAATCGACTTTGGCGTGGAGCGCAACGGAGCCGGCCTTGACGCCATCAGCAACATGCAGCTTAAGCGGGAAGAGTACTTCATTCTCGTAGCCGTAATCCATCAACGGTCCGAGAGGAAGTCGTTTGGGCGCGGGGAACTGCATCGGCCCGGCGGTAATCCCCTTGGGTAGCATCCATTGAATATGCGGCGGTTCACCGGCGTCGCCGGGATTTTTCCAGTAGATGTGCCAGCCGGGTTCCAATTTGAAGTAGATGCCTACGTCGTTCAATTCATCGCTGTTGTAGAGGTTGTCTCCGGGGACGAGAAGTTCAACTCGCACATGCGGCGCGTCGGCGGAGTTCGACGCCGCGTGCGCGGGCAGGCCGACGGCAAGCAGCAACGACATGGCAAAGATCAACCGGAAACTAGGCATGGCTGACATGCAACGATTCCTCAACTGTTCGACTCACACTACCGGATTATGAACGCCCGACGGGGCGATCCAGCAAACATTCCCTCAGGAGCTAAAGCCCTCGGCTATTTTATTGCACTTGCGGCACGACTCAAC